>NZ_JBQYLP010000121.1:0-8804 GCF_052683555.1 Burkholderia sp. BC1 | reverse complement strand
GGCTACGTCTGCGATGACCGCCGAGCCGAATAAATCAGCGTTTCCCTAGAACTGATGCGCCTTACCGGGAAACTACTCGGATTGCTGGACGAGAATATTGGTGACCGTATATCGAACCTCGCTGATAGCGCAGATCCAGACAGCGATCTCGACGATCATTTTGACCCAGTCTCTAGTTTCCTTCGCGACATCGAAGATCTGATTCCTGACGACTTGCAGAGCAGAATCCAAGAGTTACAAGATGAGTTGGCAGACGCTAAGAGATCGGTCAAGTCAACGGAGTCAGAGGACAGTTCAGCTAGCTTTTGGGAGAAAGTTGCACCTGCGAAAGTAAGAGACGTTACGGCAGGGCGGTCTATCTTTTCCGACGTCGACGATTAACATGAACGAATCGGGATCTGAACTATCACTCAGGGCTAGATCAAGTCGCAGGTACGAGTACTGGACTCGATCGCTTTGGTCGTATAGATAGTCTTCCGGGTGGCTTACCGACAGCAACAGCGGTTTTGGCCCAACGGGAATATCGCTGATACCTCAAGTGGGAGGTGGCTGTCATCTTTGACAGCTGCAGAATTTAGAGACTGTTTGCGACAATCGGACGTGAATCTCGCCTGGATGGCAGCACGGCCTCGGCGCCACTCGTTCCAATTGTCGGCCAATGTGGTGTGCTGATGGCCATCCCTACTAAATCAGCCATGCAGCAGTGACATAAAGGCTCCCATCTTATCCACTATCATCGGTATCCGACCCGCCTGCTAGGGCCTCACCTCCCTTCTCCACACACAAGCTTGATTAAATTAGCTAAAGCAGTAGATGATATGGGGAAGTTGGAGCTCTCCAAGCGGATGATGAGTGTTGGTGCAGTGTGTGAGAGACGATAAGAGTAGCGCCGAGGGGCCGTCGTAGACCAGACGGTTTGAAGAAAACGACCAAGACGTGTGTTCTTGGCAAAAAATCGAATTGTATGCTGCCTTCTTCCACGAAGCAGAACTATAAGTCCGCCGAGGCGGGTGTTGCGTACCTGGGGCTTTGTGTCGCTGACGAAGCCGATTGCATCGATTGGTTGAAGGGCCCAGTTCGCAAGCGCGCGTATGACGCGGAGGAAGTTGCCGCCCTGAACGATTTCATGCGAGTCGAGGGGTTCGACGATACAGCG
This sequence comes from Burkholderia sp. BC1, assembly GCF_052683555.1. Lineage (NCBI taxonomy): Bacteria > Pseudomonadati > Pseudomonadota > Betaproteobacteria > Burkholderiales > Burkholderiaceae > Burkholderia > Burkholderia sp. BC1. The sequence continues at coordinate 7,648 of NZ_JBQYLP010000121.1, read as the reverse complement.
CTACACGCGGCGCTCATGGCTCCAGATGAGCAACTCTCGGAGAATGACATCGGCGAAGCAATGGCGGAACTCGCCTTGCAGTCACAGTTGCAAGCCATCTGGCCGACAAACCGTAGGCGAGACATGCGGTCAGTTCGCGCGAGCCTTCCGGGCGCTGACATAGTGGGTTTTATACCGTTGGATGACGGCGGCTACCGGTTCCTGTTTGCCGAGGTGAAGACCTCATCGGACTTGAAAGTTCCCCCGGCGGTCATGTACGGGAACAAAGGGTTAGAATACCAACTTTGTACGCTTGCCACCGACTGGCGAGTGCTCAGGCGCCTTTTGTCGTACACATACAGCCGGGTTCGCGAGACCTCGCTTATGCCCGTCTGGCGGGAAGCTTTCAAGCGTCTTGCGGACGAATTTCCGACGGGGGCAGAGCTCGTCGGTGTCCTCGTTCGAGACACTACTCCACAGGCGAAAGATGTTGCTCATCACGCCGGGGCGTTGTCGGGCAAGTTGCCGAACGTAGATTGCGTTTCGCTTCTCGCTCTGTATATCTGCGTTCCAGCCAAAAATTGGTCGCTACATTGCACACCGCTTTGATAGGTACAGCATCGTGGCTACTTCTGAAACCCTGCGAAGCGTCGAACGTGCACATGCCGAGGCGCAAAAGCGGCGTATCTATGAGACGTTTGGCCTATCGCTTCGCGATGAGGTTAGGGACGAACTCGCCTCAGTCATTGCCGAGCTTGCAGTTCTTGATGCCATGGGGCCGAATCAGCTTGCCCCCGAGCTTCGCAACCGGGCAGCAAAATCGTATCTCCTGCTTAAAGATGAGCGTCCCGACGATGAGCCACCAGAAGACCATCTGACTTGGCTGTTGCGGACAGCTACGCTCGCCATCATTGCTGATCGCCCGGCTGAAGCCCGCAGATTTCTGCGGACCGAGATGGCATCCATTTCTGCACCCCGAGAGCATTGGCTGCCATATGTGCGTCAGTCTGTTGCGTTTGCCTGGGTCGGCTTGTTGCGCAAGGACGGCCGCGACGACATTGATGCCACGGTCTCAATAATTGCGAGTCTGAGGGCGCAGCAAAAGGCATACGAGAGTCGATGGCTCCAAGGACGGGGCACGCGGGAACAGAAATCTGCCGCCCTTGAGCTTGTGGGGCTCTACAATCTCGCCAGTGCGGCTGACCGGATGGCGTCCTACACGATAACTGGACGCAGTGAGGGTGCATCAGATATTGGCGCGCAAACCGACATGCAGTTCGAGCGTGCAATCGAGGCGTTTGAGCGCGCTCGCTCGTTAGATTTGCTCGACGTTGGGATTCTGTTGCATGCTGCCGCGAAGCAGTTGATAGCTAACTCGGTTCGCACCGCGGTTCGAGGTGCAAATTCTCTAACGCAGCGATTTGCTAATTACCTTGTAAATCGACCACACAATCCAATCTTCGAACTGCTTCCGCCTCAGCGGGCTGCCTTGGCTGAGGAAGGGCTCATTTCAACAGCCCGCCGCTCGATAGTCGTAAATTTACCGACATCTAGTGGAAAGACGCTTATTGCAGAATTCTCAATACTGCAAGCGATAAATGACCTGGGCAGCTCTAAAGGTTTTGTTGCTTACATTGCGCCAACGCGTGCTCTAGTCAATCAAATCTCGGCGAAGCTACGTCATGATTTCGGAGAGTTAGGTTTACGCGTTGAACGCCTATCTCCGGCATTGGAATTTGATTCTATCGAAGCGGCTATTTTGGACGCTGAGTCTGCTGAGAATTCCGAACCACCGGTCAATGTGCTTGTTTGCACACCCGAGAAATTTGATTTACTGATGCGTCGCGATGACATACGCGACAAGCTCGGCGTGCTTGCATTGGTCGTTGTTGACGAAGCGCACAACGTAGGTGGCTCAGACGACCGTGCCATCAAACTTGAATTGCTGTTGGCGATGCTGAATCGAGAGCATCGAGACGCGCGCTTTCTACTTTTGACGCCGTTTATTAAGAACGCAAAGGAAGTCGCGACGTGGCTCGATCAGGTAAATTATCAGGATTACTCCATTGCGGCGGATTGGGTGCCGAATGATAGAGTCGTCGGTCTCGCCCTGCCCCCTCGCGATAAGGCGAAGCGTGGGAAACTGCTAGAGGATATTCAATTTCGCACGCTGCATACGCCGAGGCGGACACTTTTCGTCGATGAAGTGGTGACGCTTCCCGGCGTGAGCCCATTGCTTGGACTTACGGAATCCGTATCCAAGACTGCGGTAAATAAGCTTGCTGTTGCTACTACTCAGGTTTTGAGTACGCGTGGCCCTACAGTTTTGTTGTGCGGTCGCGTTGACGCGACATGGGATGCTGCGAAAACGCTGGCGATGTATTTTGACAATCTTGGCGAACAGTCAAATACAAGGCGGGCTCTTGCTGCACGCTTTGTTGAATATGAGTTGGGAAAGGACTTTCCATTGGCCGACTATATAAACGTCGGTGTTGCGGTCCACCATTCAGGATTGCCTGAGGAGGTCGCCCAATTCATTGAGTTGCTTTTTTCCGAACGACAGCTTCACACTCTTTGCTCAACCACCACACTTGCGCAAGGGGTGAATTTCCCGATTTCGAACTTGGTGTTGGCGACGATTTCCCAACCGTATAAGTCGAAGATGGATTATTCCGAATTCTGGAATATTGCTGGACGCGTGGGGCGTGTTGACCAGGAAGCAGTCGGTGTTGTTGCACTCGCTAGCAGCACGCAAGAACAGCAAACCAAGCATGAGAAATTTGTAAGTGAAGCTCTCGAGAATCTCGCATCGAGGCTACTTGCAATGGCACAAAAGCTGTATGACGAGCGCGCCCTAAAAGGGCTAAGGGATTTCGTGTGGCAACCGGAATGGTCAGCCTTCGCTCAGTTCATTACTCACACGTTCCGGCGTGTCGGCCCCGTGAAATTTGCAGATGAGTTGGAGCTTATCTTGCGCGGAACATTGGGCTACAAAGCTCTCCGTGAGAACAATACGGTGCTGGCGCGACACCTGCTGATTCAAACGCAGCAATACGCACAAGGCTTTGCCTCGGACATGGGGGCGGTCAAGTTAGTCGATTCGACAGGATTTTCTATAGAAAGTGTTCGTCGTGCGTTGAGTGACTTGGCACAAGTTCATGCGCCTGAATCACTCTTGAGCGGAAGTCTACTGTTTAATGGAAAAAATAGGACTTTGAAGGAAGTCATGGGAATTTTGCTCAAGATTCCGGAAATTCGCGAGAATCTGGAATTTGGCAAGGGCTCGGATGGCAGCAAGTTAGCGTTCATGGTTGCAGATTGGGTGAACGGCCGCCCCATTCCTGACATTGCGAAGGAGTACTTCGAGGGTGAAACAGACGTAGAGAAAATTACGGAATGTATGAGAAACGTAAAGAAGATATCTACGTCCGCATCATGGGGGCTTGCTTCATTGATATCGATGAAGTTTGGTACGAGCCTTGAGTCAATGAGTGACGAACAGCGCCGCGAGGCGGCTAATGTTCCATCTATGGCGTTGTATGGTGTCAATCGCGACTCTGCGATCGCTTTGCGTAGTGCCGGGGTGCCACGCAATGCTGCGTTGGGCCTTGCTGCTAGGTCGTCACTTGGGCAGGGCGGAAGCGTTTATCGATTGCGCGAAGAATTAAAAGGCAGTCGTGAAACGTGGGCGAGTGCCCTTGGGAAGCAGCGTGGCGCAGACTATCACCAAGTATGGTCTATGTTAGAAGGTGTTTGACGAGCGTAGGTTAATTATTTGTGCGCGGTCTTTTGTTGTATGCGCTTTAAATGTATTTATCATGTATCTGGCTGTTATGTCCTATTCCCTGTCGGGGTGGGGAAATAGAATATTGCTTATTTGAATTTAATGGCAAAAAACTCCGCCTGACCATTTGGCTCAGTGGCCTGTCGGGAATCGGTCAGTTCCTCTTCGGGCGTCCGCGATATTCGCAGGCGGGGACTTTGCCTCCTTTGCGGCCGATGTATTGTCGGTCGACTTGAACAGAGGGGCATCGATCTCAAAGGTGCTGACGGGTTCAAGGCATAGTGATCCACATTGGACGAAGCGGCTGGGAATTAATTTGCTTGAAGATTTTTTGGCCAACGTCGTAAACCGTAATAGGTGAGCATTATGCCTTTGCCGGATGTGGCAGGAGCACTCAAGTCATTTCAACTAGCCCTTGCTGCAAATGCGATAACAGTGCAGCGCGGCGACCTTGACCGAAACTTGCTGATCCACATGGATCGGCCCAACGGCGAAACTAGGCTGAGCTATGCCCAGATGGCTGGGCGTTCCGTCGTGGCTCTCGTGCAGTTTATTCCATGTGACCCGGTCGAGGGCGAGCCTTGTTTCAACGTGGGTTGGGCGGTTGCTGAGGCTTACCGGGGGCAGGGAAAGGCCCGTGGGGTTGTTGTTGCCGCCATCAAGGAGATGTGGAACGGCTTCAGCCGAGCAGGAATGACGGCCTTCTGGATTGAGGCCATCGTTGGTGAGGACAATGTTGCCTCGCAACGGCTGGCTGAGAAGGTGTTGTTTGAGCCGATTAAGAAAGGGGCGGACAGCTACAGCGGAGACCCCATCATTCAGTACCTGCGTCGGATCGATGCTCAATCTGAGTTGTGAAATGAGCGAATTGAAATTGCAACCCAGGGCGTTCGTTGTCGGCCTCATCCAGCCCGGCGATGTTGTTCTGACGACCACGCTCGAGCCAATGAGCCAAACGATCCGCAGGGTTACCGGTGCGGACATCTCTCATGCCATGATTTGTGTGGGTAAGTCGAGTGTGATCGACTCCACTGGCGACGGTGTTCACGCACGCAATCTTGAGCGACTTATTCTTGATCCAGGCTGCGCTGGTCATGTACTTCGACCGGCGAAGCCGCTGACTACTGACCAATTGCACTCGGTCATTTCTTTCGCCAGAGCAGCGGTTGGTACCCGATACTCCATGACCGGCGCCGCCAAGAGCGTGTTGGCAGGTTTCGTTGCTGGCCGGAGACAGTACTGTTCGCGTTTGGTGGCGCAGGCCTATCGCAATGCCGGCGTGGACCTCGTGTCGGATGCTGATTTTTGTCATCCCGGGGAGTTCCTAAAGAGTTCGGCGCTTGTTGAAGTGTCTAATGTGCTCAGAAATCTCAGCGCAGAAGAAGAGGCTGACTGGCGTGACGACATTGACAACGTGCAGACCATGCGCGATTCAACCAACGCCTTGCTTCGGGAGGCCCGCAAGTTATCCTCTGAGATTGAGTCACTCAACGACATCGATGCCTACCTGATAGAGCATCCGGAGTGCGACGCTTACCTGGTGCAAGCCCTGCGATCTTCTAGGTACCTGGAACTGTGGCGAGATGAGTTTGAAAGGAATTCCTGGCAGTACCACGTTGCCTTGATGGAGGGGCACACTGGCTCAGCCGAACGCAAGCAGAGGTACTGCGAAGAGCTGCTGGCAGACGAGGAGTTGTGTCAAAACCGTTTTGTCCTGAACCACGCGGGCTACGTGACTGTGAACACGTTGCACCCTCGACAATACTTTGCGCTGAAGGTAGAGCTGTACGATATCCTGACGCAGTTTCATGCTCGGCGCATTAGAGCGGCAACTCGGTGGCTCGAGCGTAGGGGACTGCGCGAGCCCGCGCCTCCCAGGTTGCACCGTCCGCACACACCTGAGTGGTTTGCTTCGTTGCGCGAATGGAATCCCAAGCAGGCCGCAATGACGGAAGCGGCCATTAGAGCAACGGGAAGTATGGATGTATGCAGTGTCTGTGCGGATGATCCAGCCTGCGACTATGTCTTCGTGAGTATTCCGGCGGCTGGGCCGGGAACGCTTCGACTCTGCGACGACTGTTTTCGCATCCGTTCGATCGACGAACCAATGAAACCTTTCTAACCGCGTAGCCTTTTGTTATCAACGGCAGTCCGGCTGATTCATGCTGTATTCCGCTTCACCGTCGAGTGATTGTGGTGAGTAGCACATCATTGGGGGGCGTCCCATTGATTGTCGAGATAAATGCTGGTGATGATGTTTTGGTGTGCTGCATGAGATGGCGGGTGCTTATGGATTCGTCTACCTGGACAAGTCCAGCTTCGCACCCATGTTGCGACAGGAAAGAGTGGAATAACAGGTCGGCGCTTTTTTTGCGTTCACTCTTTGACGTATGTCTGTCGTGGTTGTGTTCATGCAATGATGATGTCGTGTCTTTCGAAATTGTTTCTGTTCTTGTGCTGATATAAATGACTATTTGCTAAAGCAAAGCGGGGGTGCTGTTGCATGCAATTATTTGATCGAAAAGAAGTTGATGTGCCGGCAGGGTTATTGAGTGATCGTGCAAAAAAGGCCAGATTCGAGGTCTTGAAGTTATTTCAGATGTCGGAGTCTGCCCGTGCCCAGACGAAGGTGCCCGTGGAATCGCTTCATAATCTCGGCGACTCTATTCAAAATGCTCTGGATCAACTTTTTCACGGAAAATGTGCGTTTTGCGAATCTAAGATTCGGGGCAGTATAGATGTCTATCGATTTAGACCCGTCTCCGATTCGTTGCCGGCAGCTGATGAGGGTTCTCAGCATCTTTATTATGGGTGGTTGTCTCTAGTATGGGAAAATCTTTATCCGATTTGCTCAGATTGTAATAATCGAGATAATTTTTTTCCAGTCAGTGGTCGCCGGGTCCAGCTTCCTTCGCTTGCGGCGCTTCGACTTTGTATTGATGATGGGTCTTGGGCTGAGTACCCCATTCAAGAAAATTCGCTACTTATTGATCCGTGTGGCATTAGAAAACCAAGGACTTCGATAATTTTTCATGCAAATGGTATCTTCAGTCCGAAAAATAAATTGGGCAAACTGACAATAGAAAAATTTAATCTAAATCGCCCGAGGCTTGTTGCTCGTCGTGGGAAGATGATGCTTCACTACGTGAAACTTCTGAAAGGATATGCCACCGCGGAGAGGGAGCGGCAACCAGGGGTTGCAGAAAGAGTTCCACGAATATTTGACTTTAAGCGCTTGGAATTCGGTGGCATGTGGCATGGATTTCTGTTGCAGGTTTGCGCTGATCTTTTGGGGCTGAGTCCTTCATTACTGAGAAGAATGGACGTGGATTTCTGGGATGTTTACAGGAATCATCCCGACGGGGCTTCGTTTCGCCGGAGAATTCGTCAGGCTGTGTTCAAGCGTATGGGGCGCGATGATCCTCGCATAGAACAGCGTGAAGAATCGACATCGAAGAACCCAGGCAGATTTGTTTCATTGAAGCTACATAATTTCAAGTCCATCGAGGCCCTTGAAGTTAAGATGCCACGTTCTTCGCAGCCACGCTCGAACGGTACTCCTGCGTTGCTGATTCTGGGGGAGAACGCAGTCGGGAAAAGTACGGTGTTGGAGGCGTTCGCGCTTGGGCTGACCTCACGCGAAAATCGGGAGAACATTGGCGTAGATGCGGAGAAATTCAGGCTCAATCCGGGCTATCTCGGCAGCCAACGAATGGGGCCGCGACAATCTTCTAGGCTGGAGTTCAAGTTCGAGAATGAGAAGCGAGTTGTGACAATCGGTGAACACTTCGAAGTGGACAATCCGTCGGCACTGTTGCCTGTTTTTGCATATGGAGTGCGTATTCCGGCGAACGTGATCACGCATTTCGGCGGATCGTGATCATG
>NZ_JBQYLP010000120.1:0-8846 GCF_052683555.1 Burkholderia sp. BC1 | reverse complement strand
GCCCCGCGCCGCCCGCCCCCGTCGCCTCCCGCGCGCCCGCCGCACGCGCCGTTCGCATGACGAATTGGCACCAAAAACGGCCGTTTAACGACATTTCGAATTGTTACGCCGCGAAATATACTGCGCGCGCATCCACCCTCGTGCCAAAGAGAGGATGCCTTTCCTCCCTGGTCACGGTCCCCCTGTGGCCGGGGTTTTTTTTGCCCGCGCCGGCGCGCCGACGCCCGTTCGGCGCCCGCGCAGCGGCTGCATTGCGCCGCCATTCTTGATATCGACTCAAGAGAGTTTCGTCCCGATACGGCTTTTTCCGCAAAAGTCGGACGAGCACAATGCAGGCTGTCCGCAACGGCGCCGTTCCGTTGCCCATTGCTTACAGGAGTACATCGCGTGACCGCCACGACTTCCCCTGCTTCCCGCCCCGGCGGCAGCGCCGCGCTGCCGCTGCTGGCGCTCGCCGCCGGCGCGTTCGGCATCGGCACGACCGAGTTCTCGCCGATGGGCCTGCTGCCCGTCATCGCCGACGGCGTGCACGTGTCGATTCCGCAGGCCGGCATGTTGATCAGCGCATACGCGATCGGCGTGATGGCCGGCGCTCCGCTGATGACGCTGCTGCTCGCGCGCCGCCCGCGCCGTTCGGCACTGATCGCGCTGATGACGATCTTCACGATCGGCAACCTGCTGTCGGCCGTCGCACCGAACTACACGACGCTGCTGCTCGCGCGCCTCGTCACGAGCCTGAACCACGGCGCGTTCTTCGGGCTCGGCTCGGTGGTGGCCGCGAGCCTCGTGCCGCGCGACAAGCAGGCCAGCGCGGTCGCGACGATGTTCATGGGTCTGACGATCGCGAACGTCGGCGGCGTGCCGGCCGCGACGTGGCTCGGCCACATCATCGGCTGGCGGATGTCGTTCGCGGCGACGGCGGCGCTCGGCCTGATCGCGATCGCGGGCCTGTTCGCCGCGCTGCCGAAAGGCGAAGCCGGCAAGATGCCCGATCTGCGGGCCGAGCTGGCCGTGTTGACCCGCCCCGTCGTGCTCGGCGCGCTCGCGACCACGGTGCTCGGCGCCGGCGCGATGTTCACGCTGTACACGTACGTCGCACCGACGCTCGAGCATCTGAGCGGCGCGACGCCCGGCTTCGTGACCGCGATGCTCGTGCTGATCGGCGTCGGCTTCTCGATCGGCAACGTCGCGGGCGGCCGCCTCGCGGACCGCTCGCTCGACGGCAGCCTGATCGGTTTCCTGCTGCTGTTGATCGCGTCGATGGCCGCGTTCCCGCTGCTCGCCGCGACGCATGCGGGCGCCGCCGCGACGCTGCTCGTGTGGGGCATCGCGACGTTCGCGGTCGTGCCGCCGCTGCAGATGCGCGTGATGCGCGCCGCCGCCGAGGCGCCCGGCCTCGCATCGGCCGTCAACATCGGCGCGTTCAACCTCGGCAACGCGCTCGGCGCAGCGGCCGGCGGCGCCGCGATTTCGGCCGGGTTCGGCTATGCGGCGGTGCCGCTCGTCGGCGGGCTGATCGCCGCGGCCGGTCTTGCGCTCGTCGTGCTGCAGCGGATGCAGCGCCGCCGCGCGCCGGCCGTCGCGGGGTCTTGACGCCGGCACCGTCGCGCGTCGCGGCCGAGCCGCACGCATCGGCGCGCGTCGCGCGGTGCCGAATTCGATCAGGCGCACCAACGCACACGGGCCGGTCATCCGGCCCGTGTCGCGTCGTCATCGGCCCGGCGCGCCTGCTTCACGCACCGGCCGCCGGCACGCTCAGCGCGCCGCGCCGAAGCCGCCGAAGAACGCGCGCGCGTTCGCGTCGAGGCTGTCGAGGTGATAGCCGCCTTCCTGCACGATCACGGTCGGCAGACCGAGCGCGCCGATCACGCTGCCAAGCCGGCCAAAGCCGTCGGTCGTCACCGCGACCTGCGACTGCGGATCGTCCTTGTAGATGTCGAAGCCGAGCGCAAGCACGAGCGCGTCGGGCTCGAAGCGCGCGAGCGCGCGCAGCGCGTCGTCGAGGCGCTCGAAGAACACCGCCTCCGGCGAACCGTGCGGCATCGGCAGGTTCAGGTTGTAGCCCGCGCCGGCACCGGCGCCCGTTTCGTCCTCGTAGCCCGCGACGACCGGATAGAAGTCGGTCGGATCGCCGTGAATCGACACGTACAGAACGTCGTCGCGGCCGTAGAAGATCTCCTGCACGCCCTGCCCGTGATGCATGTCGGTGTCGAGGATCGCGACGCGCCGATGGCGGCCAAGCAGCGCCTGCGCGGCGATCGCCGCGTTGTTCAGATAGCAGAAGCCGCCCGCCGCATCGCGGCGCGCGTGATGGCCGGGCGGCCGGCACAGCGCATACGCGTCGCGCGCGCCGTCGTTCACGTCGGCCGCAGCCGCGAGCGCGCTCTGCGCGGACCAGTAGGCGGCCCGCCACGTATTCGCACCGATCGGGCAGCTGCCGTCCGCGAGATAGCGCGCGGCTTTCGCGAGCACGCCGCGCAGCGGATTCGGATCGCGCACGAAGATGTTCGACATCACTTCGTCGCCCCAGTCGTCGGGCATCTTCTTCCAGTCGCGGTGCGCGTCCTCGAGAAAGCGCAGGTAATTCATGTCGTGCACGGCCGCGATCGGCGCCGTGCCGCGGTCGGCCGGCTCGCGCACGTCGAACTCGAGTGCGCGCACGGCCGCGACCAGGCGCGCCGCGCGCTCCGGCACTTCCTGCGGCGCGCGCATCTGCCCGCGCGACAGATACGTGCGCGGATGGTGCAGCAATTGCTCGGGATGGAAATACGTCTTCATCGATCGTCCTCGTCGGAATGCATCGTCATGCGCGCGGCGCGGCTGCCGCCGCGTCCGCACGCGCCGCGACGCCCGCCCGCGCGAGCACCGCGTGAAGCAGCACGTTCGTGCCGCGCGTCACGTCGTCCGGCAGCGCATCTTCGGCTTCGTTGTGCGACAGCCCGTCGACGCACGGAATGAACACCATCGCAGTCGGCACGCTGCGCGCGAGCACGATCGCGTCGTGCCCGGCGCCGCTGACGATTCGCTCGCTGCGGTAGCCGAACGCATCCGCGGCCTGCGCGACGAGTTCGACGCACGCGCGATCGAACGGCGTCGCCGGGCTGCGCCAGCAGGTCTCGATCGCGACCTGCACGCCGCGCGCGGCTGCCACGCGTGCCGCTGCATCGCGCAGCGCGCGCTCCATCGCATCGACTTCGGCATCGTCGTGATGACGCAGATCGACGGTGAAGGTCAGCTCGCCCGCAATCGTGTTGCGCGACGCGTTGCGAACGGCGATCTGGCCGATCGTCGCGAGGCCGCGCGGCGCGTAGCCGGCGACGATCCGCTCCAGATCGAGCGCGATCTGCGCGGCCGCGAAATAGGCGTCGCGACGGTACGGCATCGGCGTCGTGCCCGCATGCGCGGCGACACCCGTGACCGTCACGTCGAGCCAGCGAATCGCCTGCCCGCCCGTCACGATCCCGATCGTCGTGCCGTTCGCCTCGAGCACGGGCCCCTGCTCGATATGCGCTTCGAAATAGGCGTCGACCGCGCCGCCCGTGCGCCGCGTGCCGCGATAGCCGCAGGCGTCGAGCGCGTCGCCGAGCGACACGCCGTCGGCATCGCGCGTCGCGAGCGCGTCGGCAAGCGGCAGCGCGCCGGTGAACACGGCCGAACCGAGCATCGCCGGCGCGAAGCGTGCACCCTCCTCGTTCGTCCACGACACGATCTCGAGCGGCTTGTTCGTCACGATGCGCGCATCGTTCAGCGTGCGCACGAGTTCGAGCGCGGCCAGCACGCCGTACACGCCGTCGAAGCGCCCGCCTTCGGGCTGCGTGTCGAGATGGCTGCCGATCAGCACCGGCGCCGCGTGCGCGTCTGCGCCGTCGCGCCGTGCGAACAGGTTGCCGATTTCGTCGACGCTGACCGTCATGCCCGCGTCGCGGCACCACTGCGCGAACAGGTCGCGCCCGCGCCGGTCGTCGTCGGTGAGCGCGAGCCGCCGCACGCCGCCGCGCGGCGTCGCGCCGATGCACGCCATGTCCGTCAGGCTGCGCCACAGGCGCTCGCCGTCGATTTCCAACAGATCTTTCATATGCACTCCGGATAAAACCGTGGGTCGATGCTCAATGCGTGCCGAGCGCTTCGGCGGCGGCCGGCTGCGCCGCGCGGCGCGCATCGAGCGCGACGATGCAGAGCAGCGAGATGCCGGACAGGCACGTGTAGAACACCGCGAGCGGCCACCACTGGCCCGCGAAGCGGTGCGCGAGCCAGGTGCCGACGAGCGGCGTCAGGCCGCCCGCGAGTGCGCCGCAGATCTGGTACGCGAGCGAGATCGCCGAATAGCGCACGTGCGCGGGAAACACGCCGCTGACGAAGCCCGCGATCACCGAATAGAAGCCCGACATGCAGACGACCGCGATCGCGATGCCCGTCACGAGCGACGCCGACGTGCCGCCCTGCACGAGCATGAACATCGGATACGGCGACAGCATCGCGAGCGCGGCGGCGAGCTTCAGGAAGCGCGCGCCGCCGATGCGCTCGGCGATCCACGCGGAAATCGGCTGGCCGACGAACTGGATGATCGCGACCGCGAACAGGCTGTCGAGAATCAGCGACCGCGACACGCCGACGTACTGCGTGGTGTACGCGATCATGAACGTATTCGTGAAATAGACGCCCGCGATCCCGATCGTGTTCGCGCCGATGCAGAGCAGCACGAGCCCCCATGCGGAGCGGAACACTTCGGCCACCGGCAGCTTCACCGTGCGGTTCGCTTCCTTCACGCGAGCGAATTCGGGCGACTCGTTCACGCCGAGCCGGATCAGGATGCCGACGATCAGCAGCACCGCGCTCGCGAGAAACGGCAGGCGCCAGCCCCATGCGAGGAAGTCGGCCTTGTCCATCGACGTGACCGCGCGAAACGCGAGCAGCGACAGAATCAGGCCGGCCGGGCTGCCGAGCTGCGCGAACGACGCGAAGAACGTGCGGCGGCCCTGCGGCGCGTGCTCGCCCGCCATCAGCACCGCGCCGCCCCACTCGCCGCCGACCGCGATGCCCTGCACGATGCGCAGCACGACGAGCAGCACCGGCGCGAGCATGCCGACCGTCGCGTAGTCGGGCAGCAGCCCGACGCAGACGGTCGCGACGCCCATCATCATCAGCGTCGTCATCAGCGCCTTCTTGCGGCCGATGCGATCGCCGAGATGGCCGAACACGATGCCGCCGAGCGGGCGCGCGAAAAAGCCGACCGCGAACGTCGCGAACGACGCCATCGTGCTGACGAAGCGGTCGTGCGACGGGAAATACAGCTCGCCGAACACGAGCGCGGCGGCGGTCGCATAGATGTAGAAGTCGTACCACTCGATCATCGTGCCGATGAACGCGGCCGTCGCGGCGCGGCCCGGCTGACGGGCGGAAGGAAGAGACTGGGTCATGCGGGGCTCCTGTCGCGCGCCGGGCCGCTCGGCAACGGCACGCAATATGGTGATGGCGACCGTCTGTCGCGGCCTCGCGCCGCACGCTGCGGCACGCCTCCTTTATCGGCCGCCGCAATTCATTAGTCAAATTTCAAGTTATTATTCGGCGTATAAATTGAACTAATGTACGGCGTGCCCTGCCGTCCGGAGACCCGATGCGCGCCGATCTCGCTCCCTTCCTGAACGACCGTCTCGACTGGAACCTGTTGCGTACCTATCTGGTGATCATGCAGGAGCGCAGCGTAAGCCGCGCGGCCGCGCGGCTGCACGTGACGCAGCCCGCGGTGAGCCAGGCGTTGCGCCGGCTCGAGGACACGCTCGAGCGGCGGCTGATCGAGCGGCGCGGCGCGCACTTCGCGCCGACGCCGGCCGGCGAAGCCGTCTACCGGATCGCGAGCGACATCTACGGCGGCATCTCGCGCCTCGAAACGGAGCTCGACGACAGCACGGCCGACCTCACCGGCTCGATCCGGCTGTTGACCGTGAGCCGCATCGAGTCGCCCGTCTACGACGAATTCCTCGCGGATTTCCATCGCGCGTATCCGCGCGTCGATCTGCAGATCGAAGTGATGCGCTCGTCGGACATCCTGTCGTCGCTGCTGCAGAAGACCGCGACGGCCGGGCTCGGCCTGTGCCGCACGCCGCACGACAAGCTCGAGATGCGCTGCTTCCTGCGCCAGCGCTATGCGATCTACTGCGGTCGCCATCATCGTCTGTTCGGGCAGACGCAGCTGCGGATGGAAGACCTGCTCGCCGAGAACTTCGTGTCGTTCACGAGCGACCAGATCGGCGACAGCCTGTCGCCGCTCACCGTCTTTCGCGATCAGAAGGGCTTCACCGGACGCATCGTCGCGTCGTCGCCGAGTCTCGAGGAAGTGCGGCGGCTGATCTTCGCGGGCTACGGCATCGGCTGCCTGCCCGAGCACATCGTGCGCGACGACATCGCCCAGCAGCGGCTGTGGCGGCTGCCGCCCGATGAAGGGCTCGTCGACGTCGACGTGTTCCTGCTGTGGCATCGCGACCGCAAGATGAATGCGGCCGAGCTGGCGTTTCTCGAGGCGATGGAGCGCTGCATGCAGCGCTATTCGCTCGCGCAGCGGCTCGGGAAGTAGCGACGCAGGCGCGCGCAGTAGGCAGTCCGGGCCGCACGCATGCCGGCCCGACGCGCACCGTCAGGGCTGCGCTTCGCCCCGCTCAAGCGGCAAGATCAGGCGCTCGGGAATGCTGCGATGCGACGCGCGCGCGCCGACGTAATACAGCACGGCCGGCACGACGAGGCCGAGAATCCACGAGATGTCGGTGCCGCCGAGCGCATCGACGAGCGGGCCCGTATAGACGTGCGTCGACATGAACGGCAGCTGCACGAGGATGCCGATCACGTAGATCGCGATCGCCATCGCGTTCCAGCGGCCGTAGCGGCCGTCCGGATCGGACAGCGCCGGCACGTCGTAGCGCGAACGCGTGAAGCAGTAGTAGTCGACGAGATTGATCGCGCTCCACGGCGTGAAGAACGCGAGCAGGAACAGGATGAAGGCCGTGAATTCCTTCAGGAACGAATGGCGGCCGGCCAGCGCGATCAGCGTCGAGACGCAGATCATCCCGAAGATGTACAGCAGCCGGCTGCGCGACGACACCGCGCCCTTGCCGCGAAAGCCGCTGACGATCGTCGCCATCGACATGAAGCTGCCGTACGCGTTGAGCGCCGTCACCGTGACCTTGCCGAACGCGATGCTGAAATACAGCAGCGCGGCCACGGCGCCCGTCGAACCGAGGCCGACGATGTACGCGACTTCGTGATGCGCAAAGCCGCTGCCGGCCAGCGCCGCCGCGAACACGCCGAACACCATGGCCGCCTGCGCGCCGATCACCGAGCCGAGGCCCACCGCGAAGAACGTGCCGAGCGACGAGGTCGAGCGCGGCAGATAGCGCGAGTAGTCGGCGACGTACGGGCCGAACGCGATCTGCCACGATGCCGACAGCGACATCGACAGCAGGAAGCTCGCCAGCGTGAAATGCCGGTTCGCGAGCAGCGCGCCGATGTCGTGGTTCGCGAACAGCTGCGCGAACATGTAGACGAACGCGACGATGCCGATCACGCTCGCGATCCGGCCGACGAAGTGGATCGCGCGATAGCCGCACACCGTCAGCACGACGATCACCGCCGCGAACAGCAGGATGCCGGCCGCGTCGTCGACGTGCAGCAGCTGCGCGACCGCCTGCCCCGCCAGCACGGAGCCGCTCGCCGAAAAACCGATGTACATCAGGCACACGAGCACGATCGGGATCATCGCGCCGTACACGCCGAACTGGACGCGGCTTGAAATCATTTGCGGCAGCCCGAGTTGCGGGCCTTGCGCGCCGTGCAGCGCCATCACCGCACCGCCGATCAGCTGCCCGAGCAGCAGCGCGATCAGCGACCAGAACACGTCGCCGCCGAGCACGACCGCGAGCGCGCCCGTGACGATCGCGGTGATCTGCATGTTCGCCGACAGCCACAACGTGAACTGGCTCAGCAAGCCGCCGTGACGTTCGGCGTCGGGAATGAAATCGATCGAGCGGACTTCGATCAAGCCGCCGGCGTTTCCAGTGGGATGCGTTGACACGGGCAAATCTCCAGATGACTCGGGACGACAAATGGTTCGAACGGACGCGGAACGTGTCGAGCCGTCGGTTCGGCGCTTCGACGCGGGCGCCGTGGATCGCCGAGCGGCGCCATGCATGCGCGATGGGCGCGACGAGCACGGTGACGCGCATGCGGCACGACGCGGGCAGGCATTGCCAGCGCATGATCTTGTATATACAACTTGTCTGATATCCGGAAATACCCGTCTTTCGCCGCTTTTTTAGGCGTGTAAATCGGTCGGCACGCGAGTCTCGGCGTGACGCAAGCTGATGTATGGAAACCGGTCGGCACTCGTCAACGACCCGGCTGCGCTGAAGGTGTGGCTGTCCGATCGCACGTCCGCCGGCAATGCGATGACGATGGCCTTCCTGAGTTCCTACATGACGTACCGGCCGGCGGTCGAGCCGGAGGATTTCGATGTCTGTCCGGTGCTGCTGACGCAGCCGGCCGCCGATCGCTGGACGCCGCTGCATCTGAGCGAGCCGTTTCTGCAGCGCATTCGCAAGGAGCCGGTGAAGGTCGTGATGCTCGACAACGCGGGGCACTATCCGCTGGAACAGCCGGGGTTGTCGCAGATGGTTAATGCGATCGATGCGTTCTATCGGGAGGTGACGCCAAGCGCGGATGGTGGGCCGACTCTGCCGTAAGGGCGGTGTGGGCGGACGAACGAATACCGCGCGGGGGACGCCTGTGACGTCATAGCCCGCTTCACTGGAGCCTATCCGAATCTTTGTGTGTGAGGCATAAACTGATGGCCAAGGAGC
>NZ_JBQYLP010000119.1:0-8848 GCF_052683555.1 Burkholderia sp. BC1 | reverse complement strand
CCATCTCGCCTGCAACTTCGGAAGTTGGTCCATTGATCAGCGTTTCCTTAGATAGCCTCGTTGGGTAATCCAGTACTTTTCCCAAGTACCTCGCTCGTCGTACACGTAGAGAAAGCCTTCGCGCAGGGTCCGACCGGTATAGGCGGCCGCAGGCCCCGTCAAGGAAAGGCTCTTTCCACCCTGTCCATCAACAGGTTGCAGATTTTTCGGCAGATTCGGCGCGCCAGAATTTCGACGCATGACCGCTGCCCGGATCGGGAGAATGGCAAGACCTGATTTTTGGCAAAACTCGCAATCGTCTAAAGCTATCGCCTTTGCCTTTTCCAGCAATGCGAGTGAAGCATCTGGTTTGGTCACGAAACCTCCCGCTTTCGATTCATCTGTTCGATATCGTCAATTACGTTGTCCCAATCGCTTTCCTCGAGAAGCGCACTCGCCTCAGCGTAGAGACCGGGATTGGTGGCCGCCTCGTGGAGATAGGGAGCCAACTTCGGATGACCGGTGAAGCCTTCCCCCAAGAGGCATCCATGTCGGGCAAAGGCGACGCAATCGGACACACACGCAAGGCCAAACTCACTCTGAGCTACGCATAGCCATTGATTGATCTCCTGACTGCAGCGCCACAGCTGCTTCAGGTCGGGCACAGCAGGCAGTGTCGCGAGCGTGTCATTAACCAGTCCGACGTTGGTCAGTGCAATCGATTGAGCCTCGTCGAGCCTGCTCCATACTGCCTCCGGTCGATCTCGGAACTGGAGTTCGTGCCATAAGTCATGATGTGGGACCCACCAGCCGCTCGCACCGTCACACAGGGAAGCAAGATGCGGAAGCGGCAAGATCCACAACAAATGAATGAAAACACCAGGATCGGCAAAACGCAGCACGGCGGCGGAATCGTCTGCCAGCGTGACCGTGACGTGGCGAGCCAATCGTCGCGCTAGCGCGTCAGCGCTCAAATCGCTGCGAATCAATATCGCTGATGCAGTTTCGACCGCGAGACACCGCGCAATTTCCTCATGCTGCGTATCGTCAAGCTGATCAAGTCGAAGCACTGCGGGAAGCAGATGACGTTCGTTTCCGAGCCATTCGGGGGCGGCGTCTTGCCAAGGCAAACCGCTCAGCCAATCGCGCACCAGGAGGCGATCGGCCAACACGTGCGTACAGACCAGCATTGCTTCGGAAAGCGAATAACTTTGCATGACGCCTCCTCACCGAAGCGGCACGATCGCGGCGTGCCGAGCAGCCGCTTTGATCGTGCTCAGTTCACATACCTTGAGTTCGGCAGCCGGAATGTCATCGGGTGCGCTTCTTGGTCCCGGCATCTCGTGCGTTGCGGCATACGATTGCCACTGCCCCGGCGTACCGTTGGTAATCCCCGCGTTACTGAGCGTAATGAAGCTCTTCCCGCCACGAAGCGACAACTCTTCTTCCGCCCAGATTTCAATTTTCGTCGCGGTTTGCCTGATCCGGATTTTTGCCATCAGGTTAATGGCATCCTTGAGAGCTTTAATGTCAATTGAACCAGCACCGGAAATGAGTTTGATCCCGGCGTGGTATACGAAAATTCTCAGTTTCTCCTTGACGGTCGCAAACAGTGATCGCCCTGTGGCAATGCCAAGATGTTCGCCAGTCGTCAATGCCAGATGTTCACCGCTCGCGATGTGTGTACTGCCCGCCGTCGTCGTTTCGATGCCCGCCGGACTGGCAAGCGTCATATGCGGCTCAGCAAACTCGGGAAATGGGTCGCCCTCCGTCGTTGCGTCCCCTCGTATCGCATCGTTCTGTACTCTCAGCGCGGCCGTAACTTCGCTTTGGTCACCGTTCGGTTCCTGCCCGCCATTCTGCTGAGCCAGTCCAGCCAGCCGTTCGTGGGTGTCTCGCGCTTCCGCGAGTCGCCGAACTGTTTCGTCCATTTCTTTCGCATGGCTTTGCGCATTCGATGATGCCTCGGTCGTGATCAGCATTCCCAATGCCGATCTCACTACTCCCCACAGACTGGTCGCAAGTTCAAACCCCCTTCCCCTTTCCTCCTGCCGCCCCGCATTCCCCGCAATACGCGTGATGTACCCCAGATTCAACTGCGAACACCCTTCATCGCTCGACAGATGCGCCTGAATCTTGCCGTTCGTATCGTCGAAAGCCAGCGTATTCGCTCGACGGCCGCCGATTTCCTTGCTGCGGTAGCCGGCGAGCGCCTGATTCGCCGGCAAGGCAAACGGCGGCATGTTGAATGCGTTCACCGCGCTTCCCACGACGATCGGCAAGTCCGGATCGCCATTGACGAAGGCAACCTCGACCTCCTGCCCCCGACGCGGAAGAAAAACGCCGCCGAACTGATCGCCGTGCCAGGCGCCGGCAACGCGCACCCAACAACTGGAACGCTCGTCGTTCTTGCCTAGCCGATCCCAGAGAAACTGCAGCTTCACGCGCCCATAGGAATCGGTCCAGATTTCCTGGTTGTCAGGGCACGTCACGACGGCATACTCGACGCCGTTCATCCGCGGCTTCGCCATCGTGCGCAATAGACGAAACGGCTCATTGGTCGGTTGCACAGTGAAATCCGCTTCGCACCGATACTGCTGGCCAGCCCCGGACGCTTCGCCGATCTCTTCAATCGTCAGCCGGCACGCAATCACTGCGTACTCGCGATTCGCCGCCTCTTGCGGGTAGTGCGACAGCACGAACGTCTGCCCGGCGACCATGCCGCGCAAATTGCCCTTGCCTTGCGCCGTCAATCCCTGACACCGCCAGGCCTGCATCTGTACCAGCGTGAGGTATTCCGCTTCGGTGCGCGGCTCGTTGTGCGCGCCGGAGAGTCCGGCCGCCCCCGCTTGCGGCTGTGCATAGTCGCCCCACGAATAGCGCTCCTGATGGGCGAGGCCCGTATCGCGGGGATCCTCGCGCGTCACGGTCAGATTCGCTCGCGGCAACGTGTAGTCGTAGTCGACAGCCGTCACCGCGCCCGTGGTCAGCGCATGTGACACCGAGAATTCGTGGATATGCTCCTCGTCGATGCGCCGACTGGTCGGCGGTTCGTAGCGAAGCTCGGCATAGGCGTCGCCGAGCGGCCGGAGCGCGCCCATCGAATCGCAAAGCACGAGCCGATGCTTGCCTTCGCCATGCTCGAAGAAGTAGTAGATACCCCACTCTTCCCACAAGCGCTGCAGGAACGCCCAGTCGCTTTCGAAATGCTGGCGCTGAATGTCGCGCTTGGGCCATACCTTGTTAGGCCGAGGCGTCGTCAGCCGTTTATCGACCGGAAACGGATAGGCCGACAGCACGGCATCCGTGATCTCGACAACCGACATGTCCTGGAAAATGCGGCAGTCGCAATTCTTGGTCGCATGCCAGAGCCACGGTCGCAGCGTCAGCGCGTAGACAATCGATCGGCCGTCTTCGCGAACGATCGTCGCCTGACTGACAATGCCGGTGATCTCGCGCATGCCTGCGCCGATATTTCCCATACCGGCACCACCGGCAAGGCCCGGAATGAAATGCCCACGGCCTTCGAGCTGAATCGATACGGTCACCTCCGTGCCGATCAACGCATCGAGATCGACGTTCGCCGCGATGCTCGGCGAGAACGCGAGCGCATCCGGCGTCTTCATTTCCAGGACGTATTCGAACAACTCGCCTATCGTCTCGGCACCCGTGAGCTTCACCGGCGTCAGGAGCAATTGGCCACCGTACGTCGGCAGCGCCGCGCCCGACACCGATAGCGTCCGTGATACCTCGACTAAAGTCATTCTGATGCCCCTTCAATCAATTGAGTCACTGATCGTATGCAATACGCTGTCCATAACGCCTGCCCGGCGCTGCGCTACTTCCAACCGTTAACAATGGGTTGGGAATTTCCAAAAAATAGAGAAAACAACAAATAGACAATCACGCACATCACAGAGACAAGGCCGGCAAACATTCCCCCTGCAAAACGCTTTCCTCCGCGCACTGCAAAGAATCCGGCAACCGCGACCACTGCAATCGGGGGCGCGAGAAAAAAGTACCCGCGCCAAAACAAGTTACGTATCGGATCGATAGAAGTAACGGTCCAATACGCCGCGATAAAGACCACCCAGGCGAGACAAAAGCCGCGAAGTGCAGGGCTTCCACGAGACGGTTCCGGCGTATGATCAGTCAGGTTTTCCATATCAAATTCGAGTCAAGCGAGTGCAAGATTGAATCAATTCGTCATCCAGCGCGTTCTTCCTATCGTCCTATGTGCGTACGCCCCAAAGCTCAAGCTTCAATGACGGAAACTCCCCCGCCACATGCAACGCGATCCCGCCGTGACGCACCACCTCATCCCACAGCAACCCGCCCTGTGTCAGCTCGTAATAGATATATCCCGCGTTGAACGGAATCTGCCGCGGCGGCACCGGCAGCGCCTGCATGCCGATACCCGGCAAATGACTGCGTACGAGGCTCGGCAGCTTTTCCGACGGCCCCGCCTTCGCTTGCGCGAGAAACTGCTGACGCAGCACGTCGGGCGGCATCGCTGCATGCACGGCGAGCACCAGCGAAGCGAAACCCCGCATATCGGCCGGATCGACCACCGCATTGCGCATGCCGTGCCCCCGATCCTCGAGTGCGATGCTCTGCGCGCTACGCACAAGCACGGCATTGAGCAGCCGGTGCGTGTCGTCCACCAGCGGCTTCAGGCAAAGATGCGGCGTCGTATGCCGATAGGGCGGATGCGTATCGAGCGGCCGGCGCGTGTCCGTGCGCAGATGGGTCGACAGCTCGCCCGCCATCGCGATCAGCAGCGTGTAGACCTCCGCCGGCGACGTGGTCGGCACGCGCAGCATGTGCTGCAGCAACGGCTCGTACCGGTTGAGGATCTGCAACAGCAGGTAATCCGTGACCGTCGCCGCACTTGCGGTCGTGTCGTCCGTGCCGGCCAGCCGCTGCGACAGCGCATTCGCGCGCAGATGAGCGAGATCGTGGATCTTCGTGACCCAGCTCGTCAGCAAATCGCTCGCGCCATAGCCCGATACGGGCGGCACGATCGTGTCGTCCAGTTCGATGCTGCCGTCCGCGCGAATGGTCTTTACGCTCGTCAGCGCAAGTCCGATCCATGCGTTGCCGAGCTCCTTCTCCGGCACCAGACGCAGCCGCAGGTTCGACAGCTGGACGGACTCGGGCGCCAGCCCGACCGAATTCGAGTCGCGCAGCTCGGCATCGAATACCTGATAGCGCGCCATCGAATCGGGCGTATCCTCGAACGTCGTTTCCTCGCAGTTCGGCAAACGTACCGGCACGGCCAGATAGATCACCTGGTCGAGGTGTTCCGGACGGATCGTCAACGGCGGCGGCAGCGGCGTATTGCCCGGCGCATCGAACGGTGTGCCGTCGGCGAACACGCCGGCGGCCGATTTGACGATCACCTTCCCGAGCGCGAGCGACTCCAGATCGAGCGCGTAATGCACGAAACCGAAGAAAAACGGCGACAGCGGCGCCGCACGCATGTGCGCGTACTTCTCGAAGTAGCGCTCCTGTTGCTGGAAAAGCTGCGGTCTGAAAAACAACCCTTCCTGCCAGGCGACCTTGGCGTACCAGCTCATACGTCTCGTCCGTTTCGTTGCACGACGTGTTTCATTTCTTCGTTTCCTCGATCGTGACGGCCTTGGCCGAGAGATCGACAGTCAGTTTCAGCTTCGGTGTAACAAGCCGGTACCACGCCTTGTCGGGCGCGGCAGGCATCGGGTAGACCGACCGCCATACCGCATTCGGCAGATCGCGATAGGCCGCGATCACGCCGATGGCAGTCGTTTCCGGATCGGGCCGCCGGACAACTTTCCGATGCTCGCCGGGGCGCAACTGGAACTGGTCGCGCTTGACGACGTCGGCGGCCAGCACCGTCTTCTCCTGTGTTTCCAGCGAAAAGAAATCCGCCGCTTCGAATGCGTTGCCGTTCTTCAGCTCGTAGAGACGCACCACGATCGGCGCCGCGTGCCCGCGATCGTCCGGATTCACGTCGGATGCCGCGTTGATGGCCAGTTCCAGCCGAATCGGCGCCTTCGGCTTCGGTTCGCCGCTCGCGCAGGCCGAGAGCAGCACGACGACGGCGAGCGAAGCGGCGGTCAGAATCGAACGCATACGGAATTCACCTCGATGAACTGCGAATGCGCCGCACGCCGAGAACGCGAATGCGCTGCCGCGTGCGACGCATCGCGCTTACGCTTCCTTGTTGCCCTTGATGTCGAAGCTCGCCGTGACGGCGCCGCCGCTTCCGCCCTGCGCGTTCTGCACGACATACTCCTGCTTCACCTTCGAGAACGACAGCGACACCGTCTCGCGGCTCTTTTCCTCGCCGGCCTTGCTGCCCGACGGCTTCACGCGCGTGACGATCACGTCGCTCATCGTGAGCTTCAGGTATTCGAGCGGGTTGCCGCCGGCCTTGCGCATCACCAGCACGGCCTGGTCGATGTGCTTGCCCGTCAGCGCGTACTTCATCAGGTTCGGGCTCGCACGGTCGATGTTGTGCTCGAACGTGAGATCCTTGACGGTCGCCTTCCCGGCGCCGCCGCCGCTACCCGA
The DNA here is from genome assembly GCF_052683555.1 of Burkholderia sp. BC1. Lineage (NCBI taxonomy): Bacteria > Pseudomonadati > Pseudomonadota > Betaproteobacteria > Burkholderiales > Burkholderiaceae > Burkholderia > Burkholderia sp. BC1. The sequence continues at coordinate 2,314 of NZ_JBQYLP010000119.1, read as the reverse complement.
ATGCATCGACGATTCCTGCAGGATTTCCCAATCCCAGTTCAGGATCTCGATCTCGTCCTTGTGCTTGTCGTCGAGCGATTCGCCGTTGATGCCGTCGATCTTCAGAAAAATGTCCTGTGCCATGCGTAGTACTCCTTTTAGTGAACGTTGGAATCGGGCCGAACATCGTCTGCCGAAGCCGTCCGACGTGCGGCCCTGCGGGATCTGCCGGGTGCTTAAGCGGCTTCCTTGATCGACGGCAGCTTCGTCACGAGCCGCAGCGAAACGGTCAGTCCTTCGAGCTGGAAGTGCGGGCGCAGGAAGAACTTCGCCTGGTAGTAGCCGGGATTGCCTTCGACGTCCTCGACCAGCACCTCGGCCGCCGCGAGCGGCCGGCGTGCCTTCGTGTCCTGCGACGAGTTCGCGGGGTCGGCGTCGACGTAGTTCATGATCCATTCGTTGAGCCAACGCTGCATGTCTTCGCGCTCCTTGAACGCGCCGATCTTGTCGCGCACGATGCACTTCAGGTAATGCGCGAAGCGCGAGCAGGCGAACAGGTACGGCAGGCGCGCCGACAGATTCGCATTCGCGGTTGCGTCGGGGTCGTGATACTCGGCCGGCTTCTGCAGCGACTGGGCGCCGATGAAGGTCGCGTGATCGGTATTCTTGCGATGCACGAGCGGAATGAAGCCGTTCTTCGACAGCTCGGCCTCGCGACGATCCGAGATCGCGATCTCGGTCGGGCACTTCATGTCGACGCCGCCGTCGTCGGTCGGGAACGTATGGCACGGCAGGTTGTCGACCGTGCCGCCCGATTCGACGCCGCGGATCAGCGAGCACCAGCCGTACTGCTTGAACGAGCGGTTGATGTTGACGCCCATTGCATACGCCGCGTTCGCCCAACCGTAGCGGCTGTGGTCGGAGCCGTTCGTGTCTTCCTCGAAATCGAACTGGTCGACCGGATTGGTCTTCGCGCCGTACGGCAGGCGCGCCAGGAAGCGCGGCATCGCGAGGCCGACGTAGCGCGCGTCCTCGGTGTTGCGCAACGAATTCCACGCGGTGTATTCGAGGTTCTGCGTGAAGATCTTCGTCAGGTCGCGCGGGTTCGCCAGTTCCTGCCACGACTCCATCTGCAGCACCGAAGGCGCCGCACCGGTCACGAACGGCGTGTGTGCGGCGGCCGCCACCTTCGCGATCGAACCGAGCAGGTCGACGTCCGGCGGCGTGTGATCGAAGTAGTAGTCGGCCACGATGCATCCGTACGGCTCGCCGCCGAGCTGCCCGTATTCCTGTTCGTAGATCTGCTTGAAAAGCGGGCTCTGATCCCACGCCAGCCCCTTGTAGCGCCGCATCGTGCGATGCAGTTCGGCCTTCGAGACATCCATCACGCGGATCTTCAGGTGCTCGTCCGTCTCGGTGTTCGACACGAGATGGTTCAGGCCGCGCCACGCGGATTCGAGCGCCTGGTAGTCGTCATGATGCAGGATCAGGTTGATTTGCTCGGAGAGCTTGCGATCGATCTGCGCGATGATCGCCGCGATGCTCTTGTAGGCGTCGTCGCTGATCGTGATCGACTGCGTGAGCGCCTGCTCCGCGAGTGTCTGCACCGCATGTTCCACCGCCGCGCGGGCCTGATCCGTCTTCGGCCTGAATTCCCGTTCGAGCAGTTGCGTGAAATCGGATTGGGTCGCGGCCTGCGCCTCGACGGCGTGTACTTGCTGTTTTGCCATTTTGGTCATCCTCGATCGGTTTGTCGGTCAGCTCGCGTTGGCGGAATCGGCCGCGTCCGCTTCGTGCCGCTCCGGCCGCGGCGCCGCAGCCAGCGACTTCAGCAGCGCCGGGTCCTGCAGCAGCTGGGTGACGAGCGCCTCGGCGCCCGACTTGCCGTCCATGTACGTCTGCAGGTTCGCCAGCTGCGTACGCGCCTGGAGCAGGCGGCGCAGCGGCTCGACCTTGTCGGCGATCGCGGCCGGCGAGAAGTCCTCCATGCTTTCGAACGTCATGTCGACCATCATCTGGCCTTCGCCCGTCAGCGTATTCGGCACGGCAAACGCGACGCGCGGCCGGATCGCCTTCATGCGCTCGTCGAAGTTGTCGATGTCGATTTCCAGAAACCGACGCTCGGACACCGCCGGCAGCGGCTCGACCGGATGCTTGCCGGAGAGGTCGGCAAGTACGCCCATCACGAACGGAAGCTCGACTTTCTTCTCCGAGCCATACACTTCGACGTCGTACTCGATCTGCACACGCGGCGCACGATTGCGCGCGATGAACTTCTGCGAACTGCTAGGGAAACGCTGATCAATGGACCAACTTCCGAAGTTGCAGGCGAGAT
>NZ_JBQYLP010000118.1:0-9115 GCF_052683555.1 Burkholderia sp. BC1 | reverse complement strand
TCGGCTACGTCTGCGATGACCGCCGAGCCGAATAAATCAGCGTTTCCTTAGGAAAATCCGCAGATGAGCGAACTTGTTCAGATTGCGCCCGGCGTTGTGTTCTCATCCGATGTTCTGGGCGCCGACTGGGTGCGGAAGTATCGACCGGACGATGAGAACCCTCAATCCATGGACCGGCAGAGCCTGGCGGTAAAAGAGGGCGATCCAACAGTTCCCACCAGCATACCGGCTCAGTTGTCGTTGTTGTAGAGAACTGTGGATGACAGACATCTTGCGCCTGTCGGCCTTCGCGTTACCGCCGACGTTCCCTCCCGAGTCGGTACCCGACGCCTGTATCCGTTTCGTCCGTGAGTGCGTGCCGGGCCTGACCAAGCGTCAATTGCTTGCCCGCACACGTGCGCGAGGTTGGACGCCGACATGGCGGCCTATGACGCATCTTGTTCGCGAGGGGTTTGAAGCGTTTGCCTTCGACTTGATCGTGGATGGGGCGCACGTCCCCGTGATTGCCTGGATGCAGCGTCTCGGGAAAGATGTCGACCGCGTCTCGGTATCCACTCGAGATCCACGGCAGCTCTACCTGTTTTAATGGTGCAGTTCGATTCAGTTCGACGTACGGGTCCAGCTCCATGCATGCGTATCCGAAAGCGTGCAGTGGATAGTCGGACCCGGCCCCGGAACAGAAGCAACTCTCCCGTCGGCTTCCGGTCGGACCACCGTTTACGCATCGTTCAACCAGGCCATTTCCACGGGTGAAACGACCAGTTGCCGGAATTCTCGCTTCAGATCGAAGATGAACCCGACCAGGATCATGGAGTCGGCGTAGGGAATCGGAAAGACCTGCGGATTCTCCGGCGTCCGCAGGGGCCGCTCTGGCGTGTCCGCTGTCGCTGCGGCGTTCTTGCGAACGCTTTCCAGGTCGTCAGCCATGGCCGGGCCACCGACTTTCAGCACACGGCTACGCAGGTCGCTGAAGGGTTCGATGCGCGCAGCGTCTTCGTGGTATTCGGGCACTTCATAAACGAACCAGGACATTGTCGTCTCCCGTAAGAAGGGGCGCTATTCTAACGCTGCACGAGGATCACCGAAATCGGCAATGTTGTGCGATGGCCGCGGGAAGGCTAAAGGGGGCGATTTCTGACGAGGCGGGCCGCCGCAGCGCCGAAAGCGTGACCTTGCACACAACGTGAGCCCGCTTTCGCATTACCCCACCTGAACTTGCGCTGCTATGGCGTGACAGGCCGGCTTTTGCCTGCATGGCGTTCAATGCCGCTATGTCGTATTAGCGGCATGGCATTTAATGCCCCAAAACCCCTATAGTACGAACTGAGCCGCGCCGGAGTAGGGAATTTGCACACCGGTGACGGCCGATCAATCCTGAACGGGGACCACTGATGCGCAAGGAATACGAACTGCAGACCGACGTGCTGGCGACGATCGTCGCGGCCACTCCGGTGACGCCGAAGCACGCCGAGTTGCTGACCGCGCTCGCGACCCGAACAGACTATCGAGGCGCGCGCTACGCCGTGACGCGCGACGAATTCTCCGAACGCCCGGCGCGCGTGATCGATGCCGAGGGTCGCGAGATCGCAGCTGACTACCATGCGTGGATCGACGCACAACTCGACGCACACGGCGGCTCGGTGCAAGACGTGTTAATCACGCATCAGGATTCCGGCTATCAACTGGTCGAGGTTCAGCCGCTGTTGCATTTCTTCGTGTACGACCGCGGCGGCGACCAGGACAATTTCGTGCAGCTGGAGGTCTGGGAGGAACAGGAATTCGTGGAGCGCACCGTGTTTCCGCGCACCACACCCTGGCGCTTTCCGGACGCGCGTGAGTTGCGCTCGGGGTGGCACGACATGCCAGTCGAACGGTTTGAGCGGCGCATGCTCGGGACGCCGCGATATCGGCTCGCGGCGGTGATCGATATGCAACGCTTCACGGCGCTGGCAGAGGCGACCTATCTTGAGCGGCGGCAGCGCGACGGCGATCGGGAATTGCTCGAGCGGAACGTCGAGACGGGCGAAGAGCGGGTGGTCAGCGTGCGCGAGCTCACGCCGGGCTACGAACGGCAACAGTGGCGCGGCCGCCGCTTCTTCGACGACTGGGCCGCATCGAGCGCGGGCCGCGCCGGCGAGCGGGCCTGCGCGCGCTGGGTGTTCAGTACCGAGGACTACACCGATCCGCACCACGGACACGGTATGGATTTCGTGCCGCGCTGGACCCACACGCGCAAGATCGCGGCGCTGAAGAACACCGCGAAGCTGGACGCGTACAGCTTGTACGGGAAGCTCACGCAGTTCGACGAGCGCATCGGCCATCGCTTCGCCTGGTACTTCTATGGCCTGCACGGCAACTTGATTCTGAGTGGTCAGATGGAGCGCGTGCTTGACGCGGCGGAAGCAGGCTTGATCGTGCTTCCCGAGCACGACTACCAGGTGCTGCGCCGCTGGGCCGACGATCAATACGGTTTCTGAGGGCACCTTGATGAGTACCACTGCCATCATTTTTGTGCTGTTCAGGCAAGTGCCGACCCTGGCACGCTTGTCCGATCTCGAGGCAGCGATCTCGGCCCGGACCGGGGTGGCAATCTCGCGCAAGTACGATGACTACGAACGTTTGATTCACAAGGAGGACGACGATTGGTGGGCCGACCTCTGGCCAGATGGGTCCTTGCGGTACCGGGGCGACGGGGCTGGCGCAAGAGCGCAGGGTGCACCGTCGCTCGACCATCGTCTGTACCGGATTGACTACCTCTCACGATACTGGAATGTGACTGGATACCGCGATGGGCCCGGACTGCAATACGCGCGGACGTTGCAAACACTGATCGAGCAAGACGATGTCGAGGGCGTTTGGTATACCGACAGCGCGGACATGCACAACAAACTTCTCGCGCCGTCGACGCATGACACAGTGCGGCACATGATCGATGAGTGCTCGCCTTGATGGCGGCGCCGGCGGCCACTTCCTGAACGCGATTTCAACCTGCAGGAGACTGGATGAAGACCACCGCGCGATATACCAAGGGACGAGGCGAGGCGTCCGTTCACGCACGCGCGACGGTGCGCGCGCATACCGACCACGCACTCGTCGAGATTGATGTCGCCGGGCAGTTGAATAGCGAACATCACTTCCGGATGATCGGTAGCGCGGAGGAAACCGAGACGCTCGCCCGCCAGTCGCTCGGGGCGGTCGCCAAGATCCGCGCGGTGGCGCCTGTTGCACTGGTGTCGACGAGCGAGGCCGCATGAGCCTGCGCGAATGGACCTTCCGCCGCGCGATGGCGCGCGTCACGGCGAAGCGCTCGCCAAGCCGGATCCCCCTCAGCGGCGAGCGGCTGATGCAGCGGGACTATTTTTCGGTGGCCTTGAGCGACCTGACCGAGGGCGACGTGCTGGTCGATGCGCTCGTCGGTAATTTCATTGAAGGGCGCGTGTGGGTGCCGCCAATTGAACCGAATAAATCTGGCGAGTACGTTACACCGGTCACGATTCCGGTTGCGCGTGCCGCGATGGCAAAGGCGCACTACACCTACTATCTGCGGCAGTACGAATTCAGCGAAAGCGATTCGGCGACGCTTTGGTTACGACTGGTGGGGGGGTACTACCACCTGGTTGCTTGGAGAGAGGACGCCCGGCAAGGGCGCTTCAACCGGCAGTCGCTGGAGCGGCGCAATCGCATGGATCTGCTGCAGTGGTTGATCGAGCATGCCTCGCTTGCAACGCATGGACAGGAGTACCTCTACCAGTCGCCGCTGGATATCCTGACTAAGCAGCATGGCAAGCGTTGGACTCGTCACCCTGCGGCGGTTGAGACATTGAATTACACCAGGCTGCTGCTCCAGTCGCTGCATCATGACCAACTGGTCGAATTCGACAATGTCGCGGGTTATCGCCCGGGGCCGCGGGCCATTGCTGAAATCGAGTCGTTCTTGACCGATGAGCGACGTCACAAGGACAGCCAGAAAATCCAACAGCATCTCTACTGGGTCGCAATCGCTGCGGGATTGGCCGCCGCCGTACAGGCAGTGGCAGCGGCCTGGCCGATCGTCGAAGCAAAATTCGCTCAGCGGCACGATGCCAACGCGGTTGGTCCGGCAGTGACAGACGACTCGGGTCAGCCACCCGCAGACACAAACGGTGTTCGGAAATGACATTCGTGATGTTCGTCAACCGTAAGTGGATCCCGTCCGCGCTGGCAGCTGCCGCATTCGTCGCGGGCATGGTGGGCGCCTGGTATTGGTACCGATCCGCCAAAGTCGATGTCAAGCGCGTCGAACTCGACCCGGCCGACCCGTTCGATCCACTCGAATTCGAACCCGTCGAGCTCGACCAGAAACAGTTGTGGATGCACGTTAGGCAAATGAACGCGACAGAGGCGATCTGGACCGCGCAGCTGGAGGCGAATCGCGAAATGGGACGGTTGAACAAGATTGCTGCCGGATTGACCGCGGCGGCAGTTGCGCTCGGGACCGCCGGCACGCTTTGGTCGACGTTGTTCGGTCCGCCCTGAAGCGGCGGCCGATGACCGAAAACTTGCGTGCTGGTTGAACACCTCCTGCATCACTTTCCGCATTCCGCGCGAAAGGCGTTCCAGGAGGACATCATGTTCGATCCGCACGATCCGCGTTGGCGCCGGCTGATTTGGCTGCTCAGAGTGACCAGCGCCTACCGTCTGGTTCGGGATCTCGTTCGCGAGATCTTCGACCACTTTCATTAAGTGACCCCGCCCGCCCCGAACGGGGCGGGCCAACGAGAAAGGAAAAAATAATGGCCGGTCTGACCTACGAAGCACTCACGAAGCACACCGAGCGCGAGATCCGCGACGCCATGCAACGCGCCGCGGCCTGCGAGCTCGGCAGCTACAGCCTCGGCCTTGCCTTGGGAGAGACTCGCGCCGCGCGGGCGCTGTGGGATGCACTCGTCGTGACGCTGGACCGAGCCCATGCAGCCGAGATCCGTGCGGACGGTGAACGTTTTGAGGCGCTCGCTTACGCGAAGCGCTCGGCAACCGCCTGACGCGTATGAAAACTTCGGTCAATGCGACGTGGCGGCATCGCAGGACGACCGGCGCGAAGGACGCGGGCGGGGCAGGGAAACTGAACGGCGTTGCGATCGCGATAATGACGACGCTCGGCGCGGCGTTGCCGGCGGGGCTGCTGTACTGCGTTGGGCGCGCAACGCGCAGCGCCATGCTGTTGATGTGGGGCCTCGATCCCGAGTTGTTGCCCGTCGGCCGCATCGAGACGATCTACGCAGGGCTCGGTGCAGGGTTGACGGCGGTGCTGACGGCCCTGGTCACGCTGGTCCTGCTGTCGCTGTACCTGATTCCGGTCTACGGCTTGAACCGGCTGGTTGCCACGAAGCTTCAGCAGCGCCGGGAAAGGAAGGGGCTCCCTGCACCGAAGCGTTCGGCGTCGCCCCGGAAGGTGCCTGAGTGGATCGAGCGCGGCGTCACCCGAGCCCTGTTGTTCGCCGGCGCGTCGGCGCTCAGTGTGATCTGCTTTTTCGCGCTGCAGAAGTACGCGGAATCGAATGGTGTCGACGCTGCAGTCGAACAACGCAAAGCCATGACCACCTGTGACCCACAGCGGCTACCGTATCCGAGGTTCAAACCGATCGTGATCGAGCGCGTGGCAGGGAGTGCGACCGCGCACTACTCCGGTTTTTTGATCGCGTGTGCCGGGACCGGATGTGCGATCTACGACCCTCTACGTGATACCGCGCAGTTCGCGCCGCGTGACGGGGTCCTTCGGTTCGAGACGGCGACGGTCGATCAGGTCTGCCACCCGGCGACGCGCGGCACCGCGACGGAACGTGCTGCGCCGGCGTCCCGGCATTAAATCCATTCACGAGAGCTCACTCATGGCACCATCGCGCGGCGCTACTTCGACGCCGACACGACCGAGTCGCTCGACGTCGAGCGCCTGTTGCGCACGATGCGCGACGACCTCGTGGCGCACGCGCTGCGAGAGGGCTCGGCGGTGCTGATGTCGCACCTGCAGGCGTCGATCGCGAAGTGCGAACCCCGCCTGACACCGGTGTCCCTGCAGATGATCGAGCAGGCCGCCGGCGCGTGGGCCGCTGCGACTCCGGCCGCCGACCATCCGGTGAGCCGATGGTGGCGACCGCTCATCGCCGATCGGCTGGCCGGCGAGGGCGTCGTGACGCTCGGCGAGCTGGTCGCGTTCTGCAATCGCCGCGGCGGCAGCTGGTGGCGCTCGGTGCCGCGCATCGGCGCCGACCGCGCGCGCATGCTGGTCACGTGGCTGCGCCGCCATGCCGACACGATCGGTCAATCGGTCGATGTCGACGTCGATACCGCCGAGCCGCTGGTGCTGCCGGGGCAAACCGTTGAACCCGCGCGCGGGCAGCTGGAACCCCTCGAGCGGCTCGCGGTGCCGCACCCGCTGTCCGGCGCGGCGGGCACGAATCGGACGGTGGTGTTTCCGTACATCCGGGCGTCGCACGATCTCGCGGCCGTGCGCGCCTACCTGAGCCGCTACACCGGCCAGGACGCGACGCAGCGCGCGTACCGGCGCGAGCTCGAACGGCTGCTGTTGTGGGCAATCGTCGAGCGTAGGGTCGCGCTGTCGTCAATGCAGGTCGAGGATTGCGAGGCGTACAAGGCATTTCTCGCCGCGCCATCGGCCGCGTTTATCGGGCTGCCCGTGTCGCGGGCCTCCGGCCGCTGGCGGCCGTTCGGCCTCGGCGGCCTGTCGCTCGACAGCCAGTTGTACGCGGTGCGCGCGATTCGCGCAGCCTTCGAGTGGCTGGTCAAGGTCCGCTACCTCGCGGGCAATCCGTGGGCGGCCGTCGTCGACCCGAAGCCCGTCAAGCACGCCAAACGCCTGCACGTGGGCCGAGCGCTGCCGTTCGATTTGTGGACGCGCACACGCGCCGCGCTTGCTGACTGGAGCGAGGGAGCCGGCCCGCAGGCGCCGCGTTGGCGGGCAGCCCGCGCGCTGCTGCTGATGATGGGGGACGCGGGCCTGCGCATTGCCGAAGCGAGCGCCGCGTCGCGGGATGCGCTCGAGCTACATCCGGCCGATGGCGAGATTCCGGCCACCTGGGGGCTACGGGTCATCGGCAAGCGGCGCAAGGAGCGCTTCGTGCCGATCAGCGGCACGTGTATCGACGCGCTGCGCGCCCACTGGCGGGACCGGGGGCTGGACTTCGACGCGCCCGACGGTGCGGGATCAACGGACGGCGCCCTGATCGCGCCGCTGGTCATTCCGCGCACCCCGCGGGCACGCGAAAAGTTCGCGCGCAAGTACGACGCCAGCGACAGTGCGACCCAGAAGATACTGCCCGGCTATTCGGTGCGCGGCGCGCGCGGTCTCGCCCAGTGGGCGATCGAGCAGTTGCTCGAAAAAATGATAGATTTGACCGAGTCGGAGCGTCGGCGCCTCACCGGCCTATCGCCCCACGCGTTCCGCCACACGTTTGGCACGCAGTCGGTGGCCGCCGACGTACCGCTCGACGTCGTGCAGCAGTTGCTCGGGCATGCTTCGCTTCAAACGACGTCCGAATACGTGACGGCCGAAGAGAAGCGCCGTCGCGCGGAGATCGGGAAATTCCACGCGCGCTTGATCGAGTAAAAATAAAGTACCCGCTGGAAAAATCGGCAGCATTTCGACGCGATCGCTAGGGATCGATCTGGGGCATGGCGAAGGCGGTGTTGGGAATGGTCCCTATAGGGCTTGATCAACTTTCCCTTCGGTTCGGCGAGGCATTGCCTCATACCGGTTGCAGCCGGGATAATGCCCACTATCTTTTTGACTACGACACTGCAAACGAAAGGCTGGATGACAAATTCCCTTACCCTGCAGGGTGACGAAGACTATCGCCGCTGGCTCACGGAGCTCAAGCAGCGGGTCGAGCTTGCCCGTGCACGCGCCGCCGCAAGCGTGAATCGCGAGCTGGTGACACTGTACTGGCAGATCGGTAGCGACATTCTCGAACGCCAGGAGCGACAAGGGTGGGGGACAAAAGTCATCGATCGGCTGGCTCAGGACCTAAAGGCTGCATTTCCCGACATGCGGGGATTCTCTCCGCGCAACCTGAAATACATGCGGGCTCTAGCGCAAGCATGGCCATCATCGGAATTTGTGCAGCAGCCTGCTGCACAATTGCCGTGGTTTCATCTCTGTACCTTGCTCGACAAAGCAAAGGATCCGGCGGTCCGCGATTGGTACGCGGGCAAGGCACTTGAGCACGGCTGGTCCCGCAACGTTCTCGCGATGCAAATTGACACGCAAGCACATGCGCGGGCGGGTGCGGCCGTAACCAATTTCGACGCTCGCTTGCCGCCTCATCAATCAGATCTGGCGCGCGAAGCGCTCAAAGATCCGTACATCTTCGACTTCCTTGGATTGTCCGAAGATGCTCAAGAACGCGATATCGAGCAGGGGCTGACGCGGCACATTACTCGCTTTCTCCTCGAGCTTGGCGCCGGCTTCGCGTTCGTAGGCCGGCAGTATCGGCTTGAAGTCGGCGGCGACGAATTCTTCATCGACCTGCTGTTTTACCACCTGAAGCTTCGCAGTTACGTGGTGGTAGAGCTGAAGGCAACACCGTTCCGTCCCGAATATGCCGGGCAACTGAACTTTTACCTGTCCGCGGTCGACTCGGAGTTGAAGTCGCCTGATGATCATCCGACCATCGGGCTGCTCCTGTGCCGGGAAAAGAACCGTTTGGTTGCCGAGTATGCGTTGCGTGGCATGGCAAATCCGATGGGCGTCGCCGAATACCAGCTCCTCCGAGACGTCCCCGCGTCGCTGGAAGCAGGATTGCCATCCATTGACCAGATTGAAGCAGAATTGGGCCCGGATTTGTCTGATTCAGACTGAGCCTGGTTGGTCCACCGCAGTAAAGACTCTACAAAATTCCTAATATGGCCGGTTCCGACCCTGTTTTGCTGATAATACATATTATGTCAAATTCGATATTCCCGAATGAAGTCCCGTCGGCCCCATGCCCGCTCGACCTCCGACACGCTCAAAGCACGTCCAAAGCTTTCCCTTTCCGCTGGTTTTTTCACCGTTTGTGGACAATTGAATTGCGTATTCCGGCGAACGTGATCACGCATTTCGGCGGATCGTGATCATGGA
>NZ_JBQYLP010000117.1:0-9278 GCF_052683555.1 Burkholderia sp. BC1 | reverse complement strand
AGATGTGTATAAGAGACAGCCACCGTCGCGGCCCGCAAGCTGCTCGACATCCTGCGCGCGATGCCCGACGGCCAGGTCACGCTGTCGCTCGCGGACAAGCGCCTCACCGTTCAGTCGGGCAAGAGCCGCTTCGCACTGCAGACGCTCGCGGCCGACGAGTTCCCGACCGTCGCGCAGGCGAAGGATTTCGGCGCGAGCCTGACCGTCCCGCAGAAGTCGTTCCGCCAGTTGCTCGGCATGGTGCACTTCGCGATGGCGCAGCAGGACATCCGCTACTACCTGAACGGCATGCTGCTCGTCGTCGACGGCGATCAGCTGATGGCCGTGGCCACCGACGGCCACCGTCTCGCGTTCTCGTCGATGAAGATCGACGGCGGCACGTTCGGGCGCCAGGAAGTGATCGTTCCGCGCAAGACCATTCTCGAGCTGCAGCGCCTGCTCGAAGACATCGACGACACCGTCACGATCGACATCGCCCAGACGCAGGCGAAGTTCACGTTCGGCCAGGTCGAGTTGGTGTCGAAGCTCGTCGAGGGCAAGTTCCCCGACTTCCAGCGCGTGATTCCGAAGGCGCATAAGAACACGTTCCAGATCGGCCGCGAGGAACTGCAGCGTTCGCTGCAACGTGCGGCGATCCTGACCTCGGACAAGTTCAAGGGCGTGCGCTGCATCGTCGCGCCGGGCCAGCTGAAGATCATGTCGACCAACGCCGATCAGGAAGAGGCGCAGGAAGAACTGGAAATCGCGTATCAGGGCGATACAGTCGATATCGGCTTCAACGTCACGTATCTGCTCGACGTGCTCGCGAACCTGAAGGTCGACACCGTGCAGGTGAGCCTCGGCGACGCGAGCTCGAGCGCACTGATCACCGTGCCTGAGAACGACGAGTTCAAGTATGTCGTGATGCCGATGCGCATCTGACGCGCGCGACACACGATACATTCCAGGGGGCGGCAAGCCCCTTTGGCGTTTTTATGGCGATTCGACAACCCCTCCTTCCCGCGCCGGGCCGGCGCCCTGGAGGGGCCAGGAAAACTGGAGCGGCCCGGCGTTTCCTCGCGGAAACGCACAGCGCCGCCGCTTGAGTGGCCTCGCAGAACCGGAAGATATCCATGAGTGAACAGCACAATTCGCAGCCCGATAACAGCAGCTACGGCGCCTCGTCGATCCAGATCCTCGAGGGTCTGGAGGCGGTGCGCAAGCGCCCCGGGATGTACATCGGCGACACGTCGGACGGCACCGGTCTGCACCACCTCGTCTTCGAGGTGCTCGACAACTCGATCGACGAAGCGTTGGCCGGGTACTGCAACGACATCCACGTGACGATTCACGCCGACAACTCGATTTCCGTCGTCGACAACGGCCGCGGGATTCCGACCGACGTGAAGATGAACGACAAGCACGAACCGAAGCGCAGCGCCGCCGAGATCGTGATGACCGAGCTCCACGCCGGCGGCAAGTTCGACCAGAACAGCTACAAGGTGTCGGGCGGGCTGCACGGCGTCGGCGTGTCGTGCGTGAACGCGCTGTCGAGCTGGCTGCGCCTCACCGTGCGCCGCAACGGCAAGAAGCACTTCATGGAGTTCCATCGCGGCGTCGCGCAGGATCGCGTGATCGAAGTCGTCGACGGCGAGGAAGTGTCGCCGATGCAGGTGATCGGCGATACCGAGAACCGCGGCACCGAAGTGCACTTCATGGCCGATCCGACGATCTTCGGCACCGTCGAGTACCACTACGACATCCTCGCGAAGCGGATGCGCGAGCTCTCGTTCCTGAACAACGGCGTGCGGATCCGCCTGACCGACCTGCGTTCGGGCAAGGAAGACGATTTCGCGTTCGCTGGCGGCGTGAAGGGCTTCGTCGAGTACATCAACAAGACGAAGAGCAACCTGCACCCGACGATCTTCCACGTGATCGGCGAGAAGGACGGCGTGGGCGTCGAAGTCGCGATGCAGTGGAACGACAGCTACAACGAGAACGTGCTCTGCTTCACGAACAACATTCCGCAGCGCGACGGCGGCACGCACCTGACCGGCCTGCGCGCCGCGATGACGCGCGTGATCAACAAGTACATCGCCGATAACGAAATCGCGAAGAAGGCGAAGGTCGAGACGACCGGCGACGACATGCGCGAAGGCTTGTCGTGCGTGCTCTCCGTGAAGGTGCCGGAGCCGAAGTTCAGCTCGCAGACGAAGGACAAGCTCGTTTCGTCGGAAGTGCGTGCGCCGGTCGAGGAAGTCGTCGCGAAGGCGCTCGAGGAGTTCCTGCTCGAAACGCCGAACGACGCGAAGATCATCTGCGGGAAGATCGTCGAGGCTGCACGCGCGCGCGATGCCGCGCGCAAGGCGCGCGAGATGACGCGCCGCAAGGGCGTGCTCGACGGCGTCGGCCTGCCGGGCAAGCTCGCGGACTGCCAGGAGAAGGATCCGGCGAAGTCGGAAATCTACATCGTCGAGGGCGACTCGGCGGGCGGTTCGGCGAAGCAAGGGCGCGACCGCAAGTTCCAGGCGATCCTGCCGCTGCGCGGCAAGGTGCTGAACGTCGAGAAGGCGCGCTACGACAAGCTGCTGTCGTCGGAGCAGATCGTCACGCTCGTGACCGCGCTCGGCTGCGGCATCGGCAAGGACGACTACAACCTCGACAAGCTGCGCTATCACCGGATCATCATCATGACCGACGCGGACGTCGACGGTGCGCACATCCGGACGCTGCTGCTCACGTTCTTCTACCGTCAGATGCCGGAGATGATCGAGCGCGGGTATGTGTATATCGCGCAGCCGCCGCTGTACAAGGTGAAGGCCGGCAAGGACGAGCGCTATCTGAAGGACGACGCGGAACTGAACGCGCACATGCTGCGGCTCGCGCTGCAGGGCTCGGAACTGCTGCCGAGCGAGAACGCAACGCCGATCACCGGCGATGCGCTCGGCGAGCTCGCGCGGTCGTATCTGATGTCGCAGAGCGTGATCGAGCGGCTGAGCCGCCTGTACGACCCGGCGGCGCTCGAGGCGATCATGGACGGCGTTTCGATCGATCTGTCGAGCGAGGCGTCGACGGAGGCGTCGGCGAAGGCGCTGCACGCGGCGCTGCATGACGACACGCTGAAGAACGAAGTGCGCGTGGTGCCGGCGTACGATCCGGTGCGCGAACTGCGATCGCTGCGTGTCGAGCGCGCGCATCACGGCAACGTGCGCGTTTCGGTGATCGACGAGGAGTTCCAGCACACGGCGGATTATCAGCAACTCGTGAACACGGCCAAGACGTTCGAAGGGCTGATTCAGGCCGGTGCGGTGATCAAGCGCGGCGAGCGCAGCATGGCCGTGACGGACTTCAAGAACGCGATGAAGTGGCTGCTCGCGGATGCGGAGCGGAACGTTTCGAAGCAGCGGTATAAGGGGTTGGGCGAGATGAACCCCGAGCAGCTGTGGGAAACGACGATGGATCCGAATGTGCGACGGTTGCTGCGTGTGCAGATCGAGGACGCCATCGCGGCGGATGGGATCTTTACGACGCTGATGGGGGATGAGGTGGAGCCGCGGCGGGCGTTTATCGAATCTAATGCGTTGAGGGCGGGGAATATTGATGTTTGATGTGTTGTGTAGCGGGAGCCATAAAGCTGGATTTTGGGAAGCATCCATCTGGATTTTTATTGGTGGACGCACATTGATAGCCTAGGTTGATGGCGTCTTGTTGAGCAAGCTGCCCGCAGTAAGCAATGGCCGCCTAATCTAAGCGGCCATTCTTTCATATTAAGCAACAATCGGTGTTCGCGCTTTTTTGGTACCCGGGACTTCGGCGCTTGCCGCACAGATAAATTTCCGCTCGAGGTTTCGCCCGCATTGCGCCGGAATGGGAAAGGAGCAATGCCCCCATGGCGTCAAGGTGCCCGACGAAACTCGTTGGCGCGGTGAAACGTCAGGTATGAGGCATGTTCAGGCTTGAGATTCGGAATATTCCATTCTGACGAGACCCCAAGCTGAACTCTTGCGGCATACGGCAACGCTTCGGATATGAGCAAGCTCCCTTGGTCTGAAAACGAAATCCAACCGCCGTCGAACAGCGCGTCAACGTGTGGAGCAAGCAGAAATCCGTTGAACACATCCAGCCTCTCGTCGTCGCTTTGGCACTTAGCCCAAGGCTTGATGTGCGAGGCTCGCAGCAGCGCTGGAACGGCGAGGCCCGTTACGCAGCAGCGCCCCTGCCAGTAATCCATCAGTGCGCTTCGATACAAGTCTTGCCCGACACGCTGTACCGCCAGGCGCTCTGCCTCAGTAGTTTGAGGTAGGTGCTTCTTCGCGCGCCGGAACTGGTCGGCCACCCGGTTCGGCATGGTTCTGGCGATGGCTGAGGCACGTTGGAGGACAACGTAAAGCTGGTCCAAATCACCGACAGGGATTTCACCGGCATCTGCGCCATCCAATAGAACATCGTTCGAGGCCGAAACGTGATATGCACCCTCGCGAATTTGTACGAATATCGCTTCCGGAAACTGCGCCGAATGCAGCTCCAGCTCGCTGTCGCTCAGCAAAATAGGCGTGCGCTCAAAGCCGCAATCTGCAGCAGCTTTCTCGATGCGAAGGCGCTCAAGCGGAGTCATCATTCTCCCGGCTGTTCAAAACCGGGCAATTCAGGCAATAGCTCCCGTTTAAACAGAAGCTTTTCTTCAGCGCCCGGTTCAAGCTCCAGCACAACATATCGGTCCCCGTGTACCTCTTCCGGTGGAGGCGAAGTAGTCGTCACGATGAACTGAAACGGAACAGCGCCATCCTCACCAAGTTGCGCCGCAGCTTCGGACGCTACGAGAAAGAATTCTCTATACAGACGCTCGCTCATGTCGGCTTCTCGCGGACAGTCGTGAACCAGGAATCCTGGGTGACTACTGACCTCGGAGATGGCCGAGTCCAGCAAGCACACGATGTCGCCGAGAAGTACCTCCAGAACTTGATAAGCCTCGCCACCGCGCAAGACCCCAAACGGGCGAACCTCGTCGTCTGGAACAAATCGGGCGTGCCCGTCGGCCCCCAGTAACCGAGATGATATGCAAGCAGTTAGGGATTTGATTGCATCCACTCGTGCAGACCGCTGTGACCGTCGTTCCGCAGCCGAGGCACGAAGACGATTTAGTTCCGACTCAAGCTCCTGCTGCCGTTGCCGCGCCTGTATCAATTCAGACGTGTCAATCCCTTGAGCTCGTTGTGAATGCAACACTTGCAGTTCGTCCCAAGACTTTTTCAGAAGGGCGTTGGTACTTTCGTTTGTTGCAATTCGAACGCGAAGCCGTCGTAGCTCGGCCTTTTTCTCAGAGATTTGTTGAGATTGCTCGGAGACCGCAGTTGACGCGTCCCGGAGTTCAGCTTCACGGCGGGCAAGTTGTCGTGCGAGTTCCTGAGCATTCGCCTGCGCTTCTTTCCCATCCCGATGCCACGTCAGGCTGACAGTGCTTTTCCGGTCTTGGATATATTGGCATGCGGAAAACTCGATGTTGCCGTGGTCGCATCGACCACCATCGAGTCCCTCCAACCGGTCACGAACTGTAGTCAACCGCTCGAAGTCTTCCAGGTTGGTGTCAACGAGAGCCTTCGCGATGCCCACCTCGGCCTCAGCCAGCCGCATCGTGTGATTGAGATTTGTGAGGCGAATTTGCTCTTGTGCCAGTTGCTCCTCGGCTTGCTCGACCTTACGTTCCCAGCGCTCATCCTCTTGCTGAGCGGTCTCGAAAGCGGCTAGAACCCGGGATTCGATGGACTGGCCAACGGTCACAGCATAAAGCGGCTCATCTTCTCCGGCACCAAGCCGGATACGGAGTTGCCGGTCGGCATGGGCTAGAGCAAACGCAGGCGCGCGTTCCAACTCTGGAATTCGTTCCTTCCCTTGGTAGAACTGGATTTGCTTTGACTCAATCTCGCGAAGTAGTTGGTCCAGTTCGGCATCCACGAGGCCGAGAACAGACCCGACGAACAGTGGAGGGTCTCGCCGTGGCCTCGTGAAGCCTAAACCCTCACCGTCGCGCCAGTGGTAGAAGCCGTCAAAGCGCGTTCGCTGGTCCCTGATGCACCATGCCAGTAGATGCCGCCATTTAAGTTGCTGATTCGTACCGGGCAACGATTGTGCGGCGAGGCGGCCAACTGAGAACTGCTCCAGCGCATCGAGATATGCCTGGAAATCATTGGAGGCATATCCCTGAAGAAGCTGTTCTAGCGTTTCGCACTGTGCAGCAAGGGAGTGGCTATAGGCCCCGTAGGGACGAAAGACCAACCACGTCACGCCATTGATGTGGACCTTCGCCGCAACGCCTCCCTTCGGAAAGCCGCTCGACGTTTTGTCGCGCAATGTCGAGATGGAAGGTGCATCATCACCCAGTACATATCGCATGAGAAGACACAGCGATGTCTTTCCAACCCCGTGGCCAGCGCTGGACAGCCCCGGGGTCTCATTCGACGCCGACTCCTTGGCCCATACAATGTTCAGGCCTTGATGCAAACTGATGACACGCGTCAGGACTAGAGGCTCCCGAGATTCGACCAGCCATACAGTTTCGAGCCATAGTCGAGGATACTTGTGAGCGGGTTTATATCCCTCGAGCCAGCGTGTCATTGTTCCTCCTATCTCGTGCCCGTCGACTCACGTGTTGTGGAACTATTGTCTGTTGTCGTTCCCTCCGACGCAACGCGCCGAGATTCGGCAACGACTAGCAATCGAGCGATGCCGGTATGTTCCGAAAGTTGGGTTACATCTCCGGGAATCGCTCCGCTCCCCCGTCTGAATAACGATGTGGCACCTTTCTGCTCACGCACAAGAACGGAAACAGCCTCCAGGCGCTGAACAATGGGGAGAACCCGGTCAATCAACTGCACGAGACTCGAAGTCCCATTCGCATCCAACAGTGACGTAAGCTGCAGTACATCAGCTGGTTCCAGGTACTGAGCGGCTATTGCCGAACGAGCAATGAGAGATTGAAGTTCCGAGACAGAGCAACCGTCCGGGCGAAGTTCCGCAAGCGCGACAATGAGCCCCGCCAACTTTGCCTCTTCAGCGTTTCGAATCAAGCCTTGCTCGGAATATTGCACGGGCACTACCGGAGCGGCAGCTTCATCTTTTAATGACATTGCACTTTGCCGGTCCCACGCCTCAAGTACGAGACGCCGAGTGCGGTACTCCCCGAACTCGCGCATCTCATTATTTTTGAGTACGCGGAACGTTTCGCTGGGATAGTCGTCGCCCATCACGTCGACAGGGTCGAAGATGTAGCGCAGTTCGTCGCGAGTCAATCCATAGAGGCGAGCGTAGTATGCATCCAGCTCCGCGCGCAGCTGGGCACGGCGTTCAGGATTCCAAGCGAAGGGCTGGCCACGTTCGGCGTCAGGGCGTGGGTCATAGGCATACAGGCCATCTGCCCACGGCCGCAAGTCGTGAGCGGTATAAGTTAGCTCGAGAACCCGCGGAACTATGAAGGCCAACGCTTGAAGGTCGTAGTCGGTCGGAGCGAGCATTGGCAATTGCTTCATGAAATAGAAGCTGAAATTCATGCCACCAACTTTTTGCCTTGCGACGAAATCAAACGTGAGCGAATTTAGGCAACCTTGGAACGCAGCGAGCAGCTCCGGTCGAGTAGTTTTCGGAAAATTGAATAGAAATACACTGTCCCCTTGAGCCGAGCGCGGCATCACCGTCGCAATGGTGGTACGTTCATCGGTTGAGCGCGCGTTTCGGCGCCATCCCATCAACCAACGGGGACTGCGATGGTCCATCCAACCATCGAGTAATTCGAGTAGTGCATGTTCGAAGGTTGTCAGGCGCAGCGCTTCGGCCAAGGCAAGCAGCTCATCGTCGGTCAATCGCGCATCGATGTTCTGAGTCGCCCATTTCGGAAACTCGGACAGAGCTTTCTTCCTCGTCAAGCCTTCGCTCCGCAGTACCTCGCCAAGACAAGGGAAGCGAACCCGAAGCTGGACTTCAACGGTCTCAATATGAGGTTGCGCCTGGGTTGGCGTCCAGCCATTCCCGGTTGTCGGCGAACCTGCGGCAACGTGGAATAGCTCACCCGCGACCCACTGGGCCAGCGCATGCAGTAGGTCGGCCAACGCGGCACCTTCCGCACTTCGTTGCGCCGCGTTACGCGCTGCATGGAGTTCCAGCCAAGTACGGGCCACCTTCGTCGGCGCATTGGCAATGCGCGCGAGGACCTCCCGCTCACTCACCCAGTAGCGAGGGCGAACCGTGAATGCCGGGTCGGCTTTCTGTGTCGAGGTGACATCAGTGGTTTCCAGCTCACCAATCTTGCCATCTGGGCTATCAACATAGGTTGCCCAGCGATGGTCAAACTGGTGAATCATCTTGGCTTCGTACAGCGGCAGACGCAGTGGCTCGTCGGGGGAAGACGGCGCATCCCGAAAAAGTCCGCTGTCGTTAGACATATCGAGCATGCGTTGGAAACTGATGCCCCACGGGTTCGCCTCAGCCTCCAGTACGTTACCTGCTTCGTCGGCGACCGCCTCCTTGATGAGCACTGGTGCCGAGCGGCAAAGCTTCTTCGTCAGCTCTGCATCACGCTCACTGCGGAACACTGGGCAAGTACGCGTATTGGGATTGATGAGGCCGAATTCGTCTGGCGTGAGCGTGAAGCGACGTCGGGAATCCCCCAGATGCTCTACACGGGTCGCAAAACAGACGAACTCCGACTGAGTTACGGCACCTAGCGTCAGCAGCGAAAATTTGTAGCTGCGATGCACTGCCGGGAATACGCCACTGCTATTTTCGAAGTCGTACAGACTGGCCAAGCGACCACTGCTGGCGATGTGACCGAAGTAGGCCTTGGTCGAGTCGTCTGTCGCAATGCCGGTCGGCACGATGAACCCTGCTCGCCCCGTCGACGCTGTTGCCTGCAGAAACGTCTCTGCAAACAGGGCATAGGTGTTTACGTCTCCCACGCCCGTGAGCGGGTAGCGCCGGCCATCGTGCGCGTACAGGCTGGCAGCCTCTGCCCCGTGTCGTGCGGCGATGAAGCTGGCGTACAACGACATCTCAGCGCGGTTGGGCGGTGCCAAGCCTTCAGCGCGCTCGAGGTCGGGATTCACGTTATGCAGCAATACCCCTTCACGCAGCCATTCGATACGCTGGCTGCGTTCAGCTTTGTTCCTGGCCGTTGCCACTAGCGGGCTGCGTGTAGCGAAGAACTCTTCCTCCTGCAACTTGATGCGTTCCCACGGCGGATTACCCAGCATGACCGAGAAGCCGCTGCGTATTTCGGTGAACGTGATCAGCGATTTCGGATGAAGGTGATC
>NZ_JBQYLP010000116.1:0-9431 GCF_052683555.1 Burkholderia sp. BC1 | reverse complement strand
GCCTGCAACTTCGGAAGTTGGTCCATTGATCAGCGTTTCCCTAGCGCGCCGTCGTAAATGCGGGAACCGAAACAATGTTCGGCGTAACGGGCCGCGGCCCGCCGCGGCGACGCAACACAGGAACGACGATGGTCTTCAGGAACCTGACGATACGTGCGCGTATCGGTTTGACGATGGCTTTTCTCGCCGCGCTGCTGGGCGTAATCGGCGTGCTCGGCCTGTACGGGATGACGAGCGCGAACGAGTCGACGCGCGAGATCTTCACGAACCAGATGCCGAGCGCGGTCAACGTGTCGGTGGCCGAAATGTTCGCGGCCCGCGAGCGGCTCGCGCTCGATCGCGCGGCACTGCTGGCCGGCACACCCGACTCGGCGGCCGCCATCGAGCGCAGCCGCGCCATGCGCGCACAGTCCGACGCGCGGTGGCAGAAGTATCTCGCGCTGCCGCGCGGGCCGGAAGAGGACCGGCTCGCGCAGGACGTCGCAGCGAAGCGGCAGGCGCTGCAAGCCAGTTGCGACGCGTTCGCGAGCGCCATCGCGTCCGGCGACCACGATCGGATCGGCGACGGCGCGAAGCAGCTGCAGGTGCGCTTCAACGAACTCGCCGGCGCGAACGAAGCGCTGCGCAACTTCCAGTTCAGCGACGGACAGACGCGCTTCGATCGCGCGGAGTCGGTGTATGGCGCGCTGCGTGTGGTGTCGATCGTCGTGCTCGCGATCGGCCTCGTCGCCGCGCTGCTGTCGTGGGTCACGCTGAGCCGCGCGATCGGCCGGCCGCTCGCGGATGCGCTCGCGCATTTCGACGCGATTGCCGCGGGCGATCTGCGCCGTACGATCGTCGTGAGTCGACGCGACGAAATGGGCCAGCTGCTCGACGGCCTCGCGAAGATGCAGCGCGGGCTCGTCGACACGGTGCGCACGGTGCGCGGCGGTAGCGAGTCGATCGCGACGGCGGCCCGCCAGATCGCGGCCGGCAACGTCGACCTGTCGTCGCGGACCGAAGAACAGGCGGCCGCGCTGCAGGAAACGGCGTCGAGCATGGAACAGCTGACCGGCACCGTGAAACAGAACGCGGACAATGCGCGCCAGGCAAGCTCGCTGGCCGCGAATGCGTCGGAAATTGCAAACAAGGGTAATACGGTGGTCGGGCAGGTCGTCGACACGATGGGCGAGATCAATGCGAGCTCGGCCAAGATCGCGGACATCATCGCGATCATCGAGGGCATTGCATTCCAGACCAACATCCTCGCGCTGAACGCGGCCGTCGAAGCCGCACGCGCGGGCGAGGAAGGGCGCGGGTTCGCGGTCGTCGCGGGCGAGGTGCGCAGTCTCGCGCAGCGTTCGTCGAGCGCGGCCAAGGAGATCAAGGCGCTGATCGACGCGTCGGTCGAGCGGATCCGCTCGGGTTCGACGCTCGTCGACGAAGCGGGACGCACGATGAGCGACGTGATCGGTGCGGTGCAGCGCGTGACCGACATCATGGGCGAGATCGCGGCGGCGTCCGAGGAGCAGAGCGGTGGCATCGACCAGGTCGCGCGCGCTGTCGCGCAGATGGACGAGGTCACGCAGCAGAACGCGGCGCTCGTCGAAGAGGCCGCGGCTGCCGCGCAGTCGCTCGACGAGCAAGCCGCGCGCCTGCGCGAAGCGACGTCGGTGTTCCGGCTCGACGACGAGGCGCGGCCGGCGGCAGGCGCAGCCGATGCCGCGCGCCGCGCGCCGCGTGCGACGACCGCGTCGAGCACGTCGACCGCACAGACCGCGTCGGCCGTCGTGCGCGCGGCATCTTCCGCACCTTCCGCACCGGCTGCCGCCCGCGACGAGCGCGATGCACCGTCGCAGCGCGCGGCTGCGTCGGCGCCCGCGCGCAAGACGGCTGCCGCGCCTGCCGCGGCGCCGCAGCTCGCGACGGCCGGCGCCGACGACTGGGAAACGTTCTGAGTCGAACGCACGCCTCATCTATCCCCATTTGCTCACGCCCGACGCCCGCAACCTGCGGGCGTCGTCGTTTCCGCGCTCGACACGATGCGTAACGGCCTGCATGACCGCTCCGTCGTGCATCTCGACGTGCAACGCATCGTCACGCGCGTGCGATGCGCAGCGCGCGCCCCGGTCGGGCGCGCATCGTGCTCCTGCAATGACGCATCGATCGTACGGGTATCTCCGTAAGGGCTGTTCGAGGAAAATTTGTAACGGCGTGGCAAACGTGTCGTCGCAAACGGCTGCTCGAACGTCTAGGGATGAAGGGGGGAAGCGGCGACGACGGAAGCGTCCGATGGACGAGATGTTTCGTTGCTCGACGAGACGCTGCGGATGCAGTTTCTGCGGCTCGGAACATCGATTGTAAAGCGTCGAAATGCGCTGTGCGGGCGGTGTTGTGGAGAATGTCGAACTTCATACAACGAGTTCGTGAAAAAAAATAAGAAAGGGTTTAGGATGAATTCGAACGCGCTTGCTTCTGCGCAGTCATAGAAGGCAGGCACGTCTTCAGACATAGGCGAGGGAGGTAGCATGGATATTTACAGCAGCTTCGCGAACCGCTTCGAAAAAACGCGAGAAGAAGAGTTCTCGCTTGAGGAGTACCTCGCGCTCTGCAAGAACGATCCATCGGCGTACGCTACGGCCGGCGAACGCATGCTGGCTGCAATCGGGGAACCAGAACACATCGATACCCGCAACGACCCGCGCCTGTCGCGGATCTTTGCGAACAAGGTCATCAAGGTCTATCCTGCGTTCCGCGAGTTCTACGGGATGGAGGAAGTGATCGAGCAGGTCGTGGCGTACTTCCGCCACGCTGCGCAAGGGCTCGAAGAGAAGAAGCAGATCCTCTACCTCCTCGGCCCGGTCGGCGGCGGCAAGTCGTCGATCGCCGAGCGTCTGAAGCAACTGATGGAGCGCGTGCCGTTCTATGCGCTGAAGGGGTCGCCCGTCAACGAATCGCCGCTCGGGCTGTTCGACTACGACGAAGACGGCCCGATCCTCGAGGAGCAGTACGGCATTCCGCGCCGCTATCTGAAGAGCATCCTGAGCCCGTGGGCCGTCAAGCGGCTGCACGAGTACAACGGCGACATCCGCCAGTTCCGCGTCGTGCGCCGCTATCCGTCGATCCTGCGGCAGATCGGCATCGCGAAGACGGAGCCGGGCGACGAGAACAATCAGGACATCTCCTCGCTCGTCGGCAAGGTCGACATCCGCAAGCTCGAGCAGTACGCGCAGGACGATGCCGACGCCTACAGCTATTCGGGCGGGCTCTGCCTCGCGAACCAGGGGCTGCTCGAATTCGTCGAAATGTTCAAGGCGCCGATCAAGGTGCTGCACCCGCTGCTGACCGCCACGCAGGAAGGCAACTTCAAGGGTACCGAAGGCTTCGGCGCGATTCCGTTCGACGGCATCATCCTCGCGCACTCGAACGAGTCGGAGTGGAAGGCGTTCCGCAACAACCGCAACAACGAGGCGCTGCTCGACCGGATCTTCGTCGTGAAGGTGCCGTACTGCCTGCGCGTGTCCGAGGAAGTGAAGATCTACGAGAAGCTGATCCGCAACTCGTCGCTTGCCGAGGCCGTGTGCGCACCGGGCACGCTGAAGATGATGTCGCAGTTCTCGGTGCTGTCGCGGCTGCACGAGCCGGAGAACTCGAGCCTGTTCTCGAAGATGCAGGTGTACGACGGCGAGAACCTGAAGGACACCGATCCGAAGGCGAAGTCGTATCAGGAGTATCGCGACTATGCGGGCGTCGACGAAGGGATGACGGGCGTGTCGACGCGCTTCGCGTTCAAGATCCTGTCGCGCGTGTTCAACTTCGATTCGAGCGAGGTCGCGGCGAACCCCGTGCACCTGATGTATGTGCTCGAACAGCAGATCGAGCGCGAGCAGTTCCCGCCGGAAACCGAGCAGAAGTATCTGTCGTTCGTGAAGGACGTGCTCGCGTCGCGCTACGCGGAGTTCATCGGCAAGGAGATCCAGACGGCGTATCTCGAATCGTATTCGGAGTACGGGCAGAACATCTTCGATCGCTACGTCACGTACGCCGACTTCTGGATCCAGGATCAGGAATTCCGCGATCACGACACGGGCGAGAGCTTCGACCGCGCCGCCTTGAACGCGGAGCTCGAGAAGATCGAGAAGCCGGCCGGCATCAGCAATCCGAAGGATTTCCGCAACGAGATCGTGAACTTCGTGCTGCGTGCGCGTGCCGCGAACGGCGGCAAGAATCCGGTGTGGACGAGCTACGAGAAACTGCGGGTCGTGATCGAGAAGAAGATGTTCTCGAATACCGAGGAACTGTTGCCGGTCATTTCGTTCAACGCGAAGGGCTCGGCCGAGGAGCAACGCAAGCATGAGGACTTTGTAAACCGGATGGTCGCGAAGGGCTATACGCCGAAGCAGGTGAGGCTGCTTTGCGACTGGTACCTGCGCGTGCGCAAGTCGTCATGACGCGCGCGGTACGGCGCCCGTGCGGACGGTCCGCACGGGCAACCTCAGAGACGCCGCCCGCATGACGGCAGACGGCATGTGCGGCGAGCGTCCCGGCATATCGACATTCGAGCGGGAGACCGGGAGTGCTTCATCAAATCATCGACCGCAGGCTGGCCGGCAAGAACAAGAGCATTGCCAATCGCGAACGCTTTCTGCGTCGCGTCAAGAACTACATTCGTCGCGCCGTTTCCGACGCGGTGCGCGATCGTAGCATCAAGGACATCCAGAGCACGCAAAGCATCACGATTCCGCGCAAGGACATCGCGGAACCGACGTTTCGCCACGGGCCGGGCGGGCGTCGCGAGTACGTGCATCCCGGCAACGAAGACTACGTGCGCGGCGACAAGATCCCGCGTCCGCAGGGCGGCGCGGGCGGCGGCGGCAGCCAGGCGAGCAACGAGGGCGAAGGGCAGGACGACTTCGTGTTCGAGCTGTCGCGCGACGAGTTCATGCAGTATTTCTTCGACGATCTCGAACTGCCGCGGCTCGTGAAGACGCACCTGCTGACGGTGCCGAGCTGGAAGAACGTGCGCGCGGGCTGGTCGGCGGAAGGCACGCCGAACAACATCGACGTCGTGCGCTCGCTGCGCAGCGCGCTCGGCCGGCGCATCGCGCTCGGCTCGCCGCTCGTCAACGAGCTGCGCGAACTCGAAGCGCAGCTCGAAGCGCTGAAGAGCGACCCCGAGGATCGCCGCGCGGACATCGCGACGCTCGAAGCGGAGATTCATCATCTGAAAGGGCGCATCTGGCGGATTCCGTTCATCGATCCGTTCGACCTGCGCTACATCAATCGCGTGAAGCAGCCGCAGCCGTCGAGCCAGGCCGTGATGTTCTGCCTGATGGACGTGTCGGGTTCCATGGACGAGCAGCGCAAGGATCTCGCGAAGCGCTTTTTCATCCTGCTGTACCTGTTCCTGAAGCGCAATTACGAGCGCATCGAAGTCGTCTTCATCCGTCACCATACGCGCGCGGAGGAAGTCGACGAGGATACGTTCTTCCATTCGACCGAAAGCGGCGGCACGGTCGTGTCGAGCGCGCTCGAGCTGATGCGCAAGGTGATGAACGAGCGCTACTCGCCCACGGAGTGGAACATCTACGGCGCGCAGGCGTCCGACGGCGACAACTGGACTGACGATTCGCCGAAGTGTCGCAAAATCCTGGAAGAGGATATTCTCACGAAGACGCGTTACTTCGCGTACATCCAGGTCGCGCCGGAGGAGCAGAATCTGTGGCTGGAGTATGCGCAGCTGGCGCTGTCGCAGCCGCATCTGGCGATGAAGAAAGTCGAATCGGCTGCCGACATCTACCCGGTCTTTCGCGAATTGTTCGAAAAGCAGGTGGAAATGTCATGACGACCCGCCACCTGCACAACGAGTCGCGCGGCTACGAGCCGCGTCCTGCCGGCGACGACACCGGCCGTGCCGCATCGCAGCAACGCGGCGCTGCCGGCGCGACGCCGGCCGCCGACTTGCCCGCTGCCGGGCAAAAGGAAGCGCGTATGAACGTGGCCGAACGCAAGCCGCTGCCGTGCCCGTCCGACTGGACGTTCGAACTGCTCGAGGAATACGACACGCACATCGCGCAAGTCGCCGAGCAGTACGAACTCGATATCTACCCGATCCAGCTCGAGCTGATCAGCGCCGAGCAGATGATGGACGCGTACGCGTCGGTCGGGATGCCCGTCAACTATCGCCACTGGTCGTTCGGCAAGCACTTCCTCGCCACCGAGAAGAGCTACCGTCGCGGCCAGATGGGGCTCGCGTACGAAATCGTCATCAATTCGAATCCGTGCATCGCGTATCTGATGGAAGAGAACACGATGACGATGCAGGCGCTCGTGATCGCGCACGCGGCGTACGGCCACAACTCGTTCTTCAAGGGCAACTACCTGTTCCGGCTGTGGACCGACGCGCACGCGATCATCGACTATCTCGTGTATGCGAAGAACTACGTCGCCGAATGCGAGGAGCGCTACGGGCTCGATCGCGTCGAGGAACTGCTCGACTCGTGCCACGCGCTGATGAACTACGGCGTCGATCGCTACAAGCGTCCGCAGAAACCGTCGCTCGCGAAGGAAGCCGCGCTGCGGCGCGAACGCGAGGCGTATCTGCAGTCGCAGGTCAACGAGCTCTGGCGCACGCTGCCGGGCAAGAAGCCCGAGCTGGCCGAAGAGCAGGAGGAGCGCTATCCGCCCGAGCCGCAGGAAAACCTGCTGTACTTCGCGGAAAAGAACGCGCCGCTGCTCGAGCCGTGGGAGCGCGAGGTGATCCGCATCGTGCGCAAGATCGGCCAGTATTTCTATCCGCAGCGGCAGACGCAGGTCATGAACGAAGGCTGGGCGACGTTCTGGCATTACACGCTGCTCAATACGCTCTACAACCAGGGCAAGCTCGAAGACGGCTTCATGATGGAGTTCCTGCATTCGCATAGCAACGTCGTCTATCAGCCGCCCGTCACGAAGCCGTACTACAGCGGGATCAACCCGTATGCGCTCGGCTTCTCGATGATGAGCGACATCCGCCGCATCTGCGAATCGCCGACGGAAGAGGACTACAAGTGGTTCCCGGAAATCGCCGGCACGCCGTGGCTGCCCGCGATGCACTACGCGATGCGCAACTTCAAGGACGAGAGCTTCATCGCGCAGTACCTCTCGCCGCATCTGATCCGCGAGATGCGGCTGTTCTCGGTGCTCGACGACGACATGCGCGACGCGCTCGAGGTGTCCGCGATCCACGACGATTCCGGCTACCAGTACGTGCGGCAGGCGCTGTCGCGGCAGTACGACATTCACCATCGCGAGCCGAACATCCAGGTCTGGGCCGTCAACACGCGCGGCGACCGCAGCCTGACGCTGCGTCACTTCATGACCGACAACCGCCACCTGTCGAACGACAGCGACGAGGTGCTCAAGCACATGGCGCGGCTCTGGCAGTTCGACGTGTATCTGGAGAGCGTCGACGAGGCCGGCACCGTGCGCAAGCGCTACGAGTGCCGCTATACGCCGCCGGAGGTGCGGCTCTGACCGCAGCGCCCGGTTGTTTGCATCGGACGCCAGCCTTCGGGCTGGCGTTTTCATATGACGCGTGCATGACGCGAGAAAAATTTTCTACATCGGGACGAACCCGGAAAGCCTGTTACTTTACATTTCGCTAAAATCGCGTAGCCCGTGCACCCGGAACCGGTGCCACGGCGACCGCACGCGGCGGCACCCCGGCCGCCCCTCTCTGCAAGCACTATAAGGAACAGACCAACCCATGGACGTCCAGACCGACCAAGCCGCGCTGTCCGCGCACGATACCCGGCGGCGCGTGTTCGCGATCGTCGGCGCCTCGTCGGGCAACCTCGTCGAGTGGTTCGACTTCTACATCTATTCGTTCTGCGCGCTGTACTTCGCGCCCGCGTTCTTCCCGAGCGGCAACACGACGACGCAGCTGCTGAACACGGCCGGCGTGTTCGCGGCCGGCTTCCTGATGCGTCCGATCGGCGGCTGGCTGTTCGGCCGCATCGCCGACCGCCACGGCCGCCGCACCGCGATGATGATCTCGGTGCTGATGATGTGCGGCGGCTCGCTCGTGATCGCCGTGCTGCCGACCTACGCGCAGATCGGCGCGCTCGCGCCGGCGCTGCTGCTCGTCGCGCGCCTGTTCCAGGGGCTGTCGGTCGGCGGCGAATACGGGACGAGCGCGACGTACATGAGCGAGGTCGCGCTGAAGGGGCGGCGCGGTTTCTTCGCGTCGTTCCAGTACGTGACGCTGATCGGCGGCCAGCTGTGCGCGCTGCTCGTGCTCGTGATCCTGCAGCAGACGCTGTCGCACGACGAACTGAAGGCCTGGGGCTGGCGCATTCCGTTCGTCGTCGGGGCGGCGGCCGCGCTGATCTCGCTCTATCTGCGCAAGTCGCTCGACGAAACGTCGACGAGCGAGTCGCGCGACAAGAAGGATGCGGGCACGATCCGCGGCGTCTGGGAGCACAAGGGCGCCTTCTTCACGGTGGTCGGCTTCACGGCCGGCGGCTCGCTGATCTTCTACACGTTCACGACCTACATGCAGAAGTACCTCGTGAACACGGCCGGCATGCATGCGAAGACGGCCAGCAACGTGATGACCGTCGCGCTGCTCGTCTACATGCTGATGCAGCCGCTGTTCGGCGCGCTGTCGGACAAGATCGGCCGCCGCATGTCGATGATCCTGTTCGGCTCGCTCGCCGTGATCGGCACGGTGCCGCTGATGCATGCGCTGAAGGGCGTGACGAGCCCGGTCGCCGCGTTCGCGCTGATCACGGTCGCGCTCGCGATCGTCAGCTTCTACACGTCGATCAGCGGCCTGATCAAGGCCGAGATGTTCCCGCCCGAAGTGCGCGCGATGGGCGTCGGCCTGTCGTATGCGGTCGCGAACGCGATCTTCGGCGGCTCGGCGGAATACGTCGCGCTGTGGTTCAAGTCGATCGGCAGCGAGGAGACGTTCTACTGGTACGTGACCGCGCTGTGCGCAATCTCGCTGATCGTGTCGTGGCGGATGCGCGATCCGAGCAAGGAAGGGTATCTGCGTCACGAGCCGTGATCGGCGCCGCGCGGCGGGCCTGCGCGCCCGTCGCGACCGGCCGCGATACCGGCAGCGCCCCGTCATTGCGGCGGGGCGTTTTTTTTGCGCGCGCGCCGCGTTTGCATACGCGTACGCAAGCTCATCGCGGCGCGCGCGATAACGATATCCGAATCGATTCGTTGCCGCCGTCGCGCGATTTCCTTACCCTGACTCCGTAGTTCGTGTGACACCTCCTTGACTGGGATTCACGCCCGCTGCGTGCAGCGGGCGTTTTTTTATCCGCGGCGCGACGTGCGCCGCACTCATCACGAAACCCGAAGAGCAAAGCACCATTTGTTGGTTCGGATTCGCCGCACGCGCTGCTACGTTAGGGAAACGCTGATCAATGGACCAACTTCCGAAGTTGCAGGCGAGATGG
>NZ_JBQYLP010000115.1:0-10205 GCF_052683555.1 Burkholderia sp. BC1 | reverse complement strand
TTGGGACGATTCGCTCCATAAGGCTTGACTTGGTAGACGGTTACTCAGTCCATCGACAGCCGCAGCGCGAAGCCGAGCAGTGCGGCGGAGAACGTCCAGCGCTGCACCGTCTGCGCGAGCGGATGCGCACGCATCCATGCGGCGATCCGCGACGCGCCGAACACGCAGGCGAGATCGAAGCAGACACCGGCCGCGACCAGCAGCGCGCCGAGCGCGAACATCTGCCAGACGACCGGCCCGGCCTCCGGCCGCACGAACTGCGGCAGCAGCACCGAGCAGAACAGCAGCGCCTTCGGATTCAGCAGGTTGGTCAGCAGCCCTTTCACGAACGACTGACGCAGTTCGCCGGCCGCGGCCGCGTCGCCGTTGCCGACGTCGAATACCGGCGAGCGGAACACCTGGATCGCAACGTAGCCGAGATAGAGCGCACCGCCGTAGCCGATCGCTTCGTAGAGCCACGGTGCGCTGCGGATCAGCGCCGCGACGCCGCACGCGGACAGCGTCACGTGGGCGCTGCGCGACAGCGACAGGCCGGCCGCGGCCGCGATGCCGGGCCGGACGCCGCGGCCGATGCTGGTCTGCAGCACGAGCGCCATGTCGGGCCCCGGCACGGCGTAGATCGCCGCGAGCGCGGCGAGATAAATGAGCAGCAAATGCGTGGAAATCATCGTCATCCCCCGTCCGTCAACGGCGATAGTTTGCCGCTGGCGGATGAGGGATTATTGGCCATCTTCGGCCCCGTACTCGCATTCGATAGCGGAATCCGCCACAATTTGCGCATTCGAACAGGATTTCCGCCAAGATGACCGAACTCGACAAAACCGACCGCGCGATCCTCGCCGCGGTGCAACGCGACGGGCGCCTGTCGATCGCGCGGCTGGCCGACAGCGTCGGCCTGTCCGAGACGCCGTGTGCGCGGCGTCTGAAACGGCTGGAAAACGACGGCTACATCGAGCGCTACCGTGCGCAGTTGTCGCGCAAGGCGCTCGGCTTCGGCGTCGTCGCCTTCGTGCTCGTGCGCTTCGCGACGCACGACCGCAAGGTCGCCGACCGCTTCGAGCGCGAGGTGCTCGGCATCGAGCGGATCCTGTCGTGCCACAACGTCGCGGGTACGGCCGACTATCTGTTGCAGATCGTGGCGCGCGATCTCGACGACTACGGCACGTTCCTGCGCGACTCGCTGCGGATGCTGCCGGGCGTCACGTCGATCGAATCGGCGCTGTCGCTGCGCGAGGTCAAACACGACGCGGGGCTGCCCGTGCCTTGATCGCGCGGGCGGCGAAGCCGCGAACGCCAAATCGAAGCCCCGCGGGGCGCGCGGCGGAGAGCGGTGTCAGGCCGGCGTATCCGGCGTGTGGTGCGCGCGCTCGAGGTCCTCGAGAAACGCTTCGACGAGCGGATTGCCGCGCCCGCTGCGCGCGACGACCATGTGAAACGTGACGTCGTAACGCAGCCGCTCCGAATCGAGCGGCGCGAGCAGCCCTTGCGCGACGTACGGCGCCGCGAAATGCTGCGGCAGATAGCCGAGATGATGGCCGGACAGGATCAGCAGCGCGACGGCCTCCATGTTGTCGGCGGTCGCCGTCACGCGGTCGGGCGTCGTCGACATCTGCGCCTCCGGCAGCGGATACGAGCGCCAGGCCCACTCGAATCCGGCGACGTCCTCGGGCGTCAGCGTGCCCGCGCGCGCGAACAGCGGATGGCCGCGGCCGCAATACGCGACCTGCCGCTCGACGAACAGCGGCGTGTATTCGAGCGACGGCACGCGATGCCAGAAATAGCCGACCGCGATCTGGATCTCGTCGCTCAGCAGCTTCTCCTCGAGATCGCCCGGCGCGCGAACCGAGATCGAGAAGCGCACGGCCTCGTCGCGCGTACGGAACGCAGCGATCGCCTCGGCGATCCGCGCGTTCTGGCTCACCGGCGTATGGCCGATCAGCCCGATATTGAGCGTGCCGACCAGCTGTCGATCCATATGCCGCGCGGCCATGCCGAATTCGTCGAGCGCCGCGAGCAGCTTGCGGCTCATCGCGTGGAACCGCTCGCCCTTCGGCGTGAGCCGGAAGCCGCTGCGGCCGCGCTCGCAAAGCCGATAGCCGAGCCGCGTCTCGAGCGACGACAGCTGCGCGCTGATCGTCGACTGGCCGACGTTCAGCACCGCCTGCGCCGCCGATACGCCGCCCGCGTCCGTCACCGCGAGAAACACGCGGATCAGCCGCAGATCGAGGGTCGACAGATTCCCCAGCACGCTATTCCCCTTCCTTGCATCGATGAAGATCGATGTTTACGTCGATATCTTCGCATTCTTCTTTAAGGCCGGAACGCGTACAACTGTGCGCCGAGCCGCGTCGAATGATACGGCAACCCCACATTGGAAGAGCGCCCCATGAACGACCACACCCATTTCCAGCCGCTCGGCGGCAATGAAATGCCGCGCTGCGGCGGCATCGCGACGATGATGCGCCTGCCGCACGTGGCGAGCGCCGCCGGCCTCGACGCCTGCTTCGTCGGCGTGCCGTTCGATCTCGGCACGTCGAACCGCACCGGCGCACGCTTCGGCCCGCGCCAGATCCGTACCGAGTCCGTGCTGCTGCGCCCGTACAACATGGCGACGCGCGCCGCGCCGTTCGATTCGCTGCAGATCGCCGACATCGGCGACGTCGCGATCAATCCGTACAACCTGCACGATTCGATCGCGCGCATCGAAGCCGCGTACGACGCGATCCTCGAGCACGACTGCAAGCCGATCACGCTCGGCGGCGATCACACGATCGCGCTGCCGATCCTGCGCGCGATCCACCGCAAGCACGGCAAGGTCGCATTGATCCACGTCGATGCGCACGCCGACGTGAACGATACGATGATGGGCGAAAAGATCGCGCACGGCACGCCGTTTCGCCGCGCGGTCGAGGAAGGCCTGCTGCACGGCGACAAGGTCACGCAGATCGGCCTGCGCGGCACCGGCTACGCAGCCGAAGACTTCGACTGGTGCCGCGAGCAGGGTTTCCGCGTCGTTCAGGCGGAAGAATGCTGGAACAAGTCGCTCGCGCCGCTGATGGACGAAGTGCGCGAGCGCGTCGGCGACACGCCCGTCTACATCAGCTTCGACATCGACGGCATCGATCCCGCCTACGCACCGGGCACCGGCACGCCCGAAATCGCGGGCCTCACGGTGCCGCAGGCGCTCGAGATCATCCGCGGCGCGCGCGGGCTGAACATCGTCGGCTGCGATCTCGTCGAAGTCGCGCCGCCGTACGACCCGTTCGGCACGACGGCACTGCTCGGCGCGAACCTCGCATACGAGCTGCTGTGCGTGCTGCCGGGCGTCGCGTACCGCGACTGACGCGCGCCGCGACCATTCCCAATCAGAGGATTCAAGAGGAGCCAGAAAAAGATGGAGACTTCCGTCAAGCAACCGAAGCGGGCGGCGCTTGCGTCGTTCGTCGGCACGACGATCGAGTGGTACGACTTCTACAGCTATGCGACCGCCGCCGCCATCGTGTTCGGCCCGCTGTTCTTTCCGGGCGAGAACCGCTTCGTGAGCTTGCTCGCGTCGTTCGGCTCGTTCGCGGTGGGCTTTTTCGCGCGGCCGTTCGGCGGCGTGCTGTTCGGCTATCTCGGCGACCGCTTCGGCCGCAAGCGCTCGCTGCTCGCGACGCTGATGCTGATGGCCGTGTCGACGGTCGCGATCGGCCTGCTGCCCACCTATGCGACGGCCGGCATGCTCGCGCCGATCCTGCTCGTGCTCATGCGCGTGCTGCAAGGGATCGCGGTCGGCGGCGAATGGGGCGGCGCGGTGCTGCTCGCCGGCGAACATGCGCCGGCAGGCAAGCGCACGTTCTTCGCGTCGTTCGCGCAGCTCGGCAGCGCGAGCGGCCTGATCCTGTCGATGCTCGCGTTCGGCGCGATCAGCACGCTGCCGAAGGAAGACCTGATGAGCTGGGGCTGGCGCCTGCCGTTCCTCGCGAGCGCGGTGCTGCTCGCGGTCGGCTTCGTGATTCGCGCGAGCGTGTCCGAATCGCCGGAGTTCGAGGAAGTGCGCAAGAGCGGCGACACCGCGCGCAATCCGGTGCGCGAGGCGCTGAAGTACTGGCCGCTGCTGCTGCTCGCGATCGGTGCGAACGTGTACGGGATCGCCGGCGTGTACTTCAGCAACATCTTCATGATCAGCTATGCGACGCAGTTCCTGTCGCTGGACCGCTCGATGGTGCTGCATTGCATGACGATCGTGGCCGTGCTGCAGTTCGTCGTGCAGCTCGCGGCCGCGTTCTTCGCGCAGCGCTTCGGAACGACGCGCGTGCTGCTGATCACCGGCGCGTGGGCCGCGATCGTGCCGTTCGTGATGCTGCCGCTCGTGCATGTCGGCACGCCGCTGTCGATCACGGTCGGCGTCGGCCTCGCGACGCTCGCGGAATCGGGCTACTACTCGGTCGTCGCGGGCTTCGTGAGCGGCATCTTCGTCGCACGGATCCGCTATACGGCGATCTCGATCGCCTATCAGGTGTGCGGCGCACTCGCCGGCGGCCTGACGCCGCTCGTCGCGACGATCATCGCGCAGAACACCGCGCCGCAGTGGTGGCCGCTCGCGATTCAGTACACGAGCGCCGCAGTGCTGTCGTCGCTGTGCGTCTGGCTGATCTCGCGCCGCGTCAGCATCGACGATGCAGGATCGTCCGCGAAGGACATCGATGCGCTGCCGCGCGCCGGCGCGCACACCGCCGCGCGTACGGCGTAAGCGTCGCACTCGCCGGGCAGACCTCGGCGCCTGCCCGGCGCGCCGCGCGGCGACGCTACCGCTGCTGCGCGCGCAGCGTCTTCGCGGCCGCCACCATGTTGGCCAGCGCCGGAATCACTTCCGACCACCGGCGCGTCTTCAACCCGCAGTCCGGGTTCACCCACAGACGATCGGCCGGGATCCGCTCGGCCGCCTTCTTCATCAGCGCGACGATGTGGTCCTGCGTCGGAATGTTCGGCGAATGAATGTCGTACACACCGGGCCCGATCTCGTTCGGATACCTGAAGCTGTCGAACGCGTCGAGCAATTCCATGTCGGAGCGCGACGTTTCGATCGTGATCACGTCGGCGTCCATGTCGGCGATCGACGCGATGATGTCGTTGAACTCCGAATAGCACATGTGCGTGTGGATCTGCGTGTCGTCGCGCACGCCGTTCGCGGCGATCCGGAACGACTCGACCGCCCATTGCAGATACGCACTCCATTGCGAACGGCGCAGCGGCAGCCCTTCGCGCAACGCCGCCTCGTCGATCTGGATCACGCGTACGCCGGCCTTCTCGAGATCGAGCACTTCGTCGCGGATCGCGAGTGCGAGCTGACGGCAGGACACCGAGCGCGGCTGGTCGTCGCGCACGAACGACCAGTTCAGGATCGTCACGGGGCCCGTCAGCATGCCCTTCATCGGCTTGTGTGTCAGCGACTGCGCATACGTGATCCATTCGACCGTCATCGCGTTCGGGCGGCTGATGTCGCCGAACAGGATCGGCGGCTTCACGCAGCGCGAACCGTACGACTGCACCCAGCCGAACCGGCTGAACGCGAATCCGTCGAGCTGCTCGCCGAAATATTCGACCATGTCGTTGCGCTCGGCTTCGCCGTGCACGAGCACGTCGAGCTCGAGCGACTCCTGCTCGCGCACGCTGCGCTCGATCTCGGCGCGCATCGCCGCGCGATAGCCGGCTTCGTCGAGCGTGCCCGCCTTGAAGCGGCTGCGCGCGTGCCGGATCTCCGCGGTCTGCGGGAACGAGCCGATCGTCGTCGTCGGGAATGCCGGCAGATTCAGTCGCGCGGCCTGCTTCGCCGCGCGCTGCGGATACGGGCTCGCGCGATCGCCGAGACGTGCGTCGATCCGCGCGATCGCGTCTTTCACCGCCGGGTTGTGCACGCGCGGCGAGCGGCGACGCGAGTCGATCGCGGCGGCATTCGCGGCAAGCGCGTCGGCAACCTTGTCGCGCCCTTCGTTCAGCGCGGTCGCGAGCACTTTCAGCTCGTCGAGTTTCTGTAAAGCGAAGGCGAGCCACGAGCGGATGTCTGCATCGAGCCGGTCCTCGCTCCCGAGGTCGACCGGCACGTGCAGCAGCGAGCACGACGGCGCGAGCCACAGCCGGTCGCCGAGCTGCTTCGCGAGCGGTTCGAGCCAGTCGAGCGTCGCGTTCAGATCCGTCTTCCAGATATTGCGGCCGTTGATCGCGCCGACCGACAGCACGCGGTCCGCCGGCAGTTCGCGCACGACTGCGGCGATCTCGTCGCGCGCGTTGATCGCATCGACATGCAGGCCATCGACCGGTAGCGACGCCGCAAGCGTCAGGTTGTCCTGCAACTCGCCGAAGTAGGTCGCGAGCAGCAGCTTGATGCGGCGCGTCTCGAGCGCCGCATAGGCGGTGCGCAGCGCGTGCCGCCATTCGGCATCGAGTTCGGTGACGAGAATCGGCTCGTCGACCTGCACCCATTCGACGCCTTGCGCGGTCAGCGTATCGAGCAGCGCGCCGTACACGGGCAGCAGTTTCGGCAGCAGCGCGAGCCGGTCGGAATCGTCCTTCGACTTGCCGAGCCACAGATAGGTGACGGGGCCGAGAATCACGGGCTTCGCGGTCACGCCCGCCGCGCGCGCTTCCGCGAGATGCTGAAGCAGCCGCGACGGATCGAGCGAGAAGTTCGTATCGGCGTGGAACTCCGGGACGATGTAGTGATAGTTCGTGTCGAACCACTTCGTCATCTCGCCGGCCGCGACGCCGCCGCAGCACGCGGCGCGCGCGTCCGCGGACTGCGCGGATCGGCCGCGCGCGACGCGGAAGTAATTGTCGAGCGGATCGCCGTGAAAATCCCGCACGCGCTTCGGCAGATTGCCGAGCGTGAAGCTCATGTCGAGCACCTGATCGTAGAACGCGAAATCGCCGATCGGCACGAGGTCGAGCCCGCGCTGATCGTTCCAGTGCTGCCGACGCAGCGCGGCGCCGAGCGCCGTCAGTTCGTCGCGCGACGACTCGCCGTTCCAGTAGCGTTCGAGACCGAACTTGAGTTCGCGCTTCGCGCCGATGCGCGGAAAACCGAGGTTGTGTGTCGTGACCATGGAGCTGCCGTTCTGAAGGAATGATGGATCGGCAGCCATGATAGGGATTTCAACACATGAAATAAAATGGCATTATTTCATTCATCCATCAAATCTGTTCATGTATCCGGTTCGCCGGCGCACGTCATGCTCGAACGTTTCCATCTCGTCGTCATTCGCGAAGTCGAACGGCAAGGCTCGCTGACCGCCGCCGCCAACGCGCTGCATCTGACGCAATCGGCCCTGAGCCATACCGTCAAGAAACTCGAGCAGCAGCTCGGCACGCCGATCTGGGACCGCGAAGGCCGCGGGCTGCGGCTCACGCAGGGCGGCCAGTATCTGCTGCGGCTTGCGCATCGGCTGCTGCCGCAGTTCGAGCTCGCCGAGGAACGGATGAAGCAGTACGCGAAAGGCGAGCGCGGCACGCTGCGCATCGGGATGGAATGCCACCCGTGCTATCAGTGGCTGCTGAAGGTCGTGTCGCCGTACCTGTCGCGCTGGCCGGACGTCGACGTCGACGTGAAGCAACGCTTCCAGTTCGGCGGAATCGGCGCGCTGTTCGGCTACGACATCGACGTGCTCGTGACGCCCGATCCGCTGAACAAACCGGGGCTGCGGTTCGATCCGGTGTTCGACTACGAGCAGGTGCTGGTCGTCGCGGACGCGCACCGTTTCGCGCGCGCCGACTACGTGACGCCCGAACAACTCGTCGACGAGGTGCTGATCACGTACCCGGTCGAAACGGACCGGCTCGATATCTACAACCAGTTCCTGACACCGGCCGGCATCGTGCCGAGGCGGCACAAATCGATCGAGACGACCGACATCATGCTGCAGATGGTCGCGAGCGGACGCGGCGTCGCCGCGCTGCCGAGATGGCTCGCCGACGAATACGCAGACCGGATGCCGGTCGTGCCGGTCAAGCTCGGCAAAAAAGGGATCGCGAAACAGATCTTTCTCGGCATCCGCGAAGCGGACGCGCAGATCGACTATCTCGCCGCGTTCGTCGCGCTCGCACGCGAATCGACGTGGAACGCGCCGCGCCTGTTGAGGTAAGCCGCGCGCGGCGGTCGGGCCCGCTGTCATCAAACTGACTGAATGGCGACGCTAGGATGGGACGGGACTCCTTCACGAGATGCCGCCATGAACCAGCCTGCTCCGTCCGCCGCCAATCAGGGCTCCGTCGAGCGCACCCGACAGATCGGCTATGCCGCCTTCCTGCTCGTCCTCGTAGGCGGCGGCGTCTACATCGCGACCCATTTGCTCGCCGATCTCGCGCCGGTTCGCGAGGGCTCGCTGTTCCCGTACCTGATGCTCGGCGCGGCGCTGCTGATCGCGCTCGGCTTCGAGTTCGTGAACGGCTTTCACGATACGGCGAACGCGGTCGCGACCGTGATCTACACGCACTCGCTGACGCCGAACGTCGCGGTGATCTGGTCCGGCATGTGGAACTTCCTCGGCGTGATGGTCTCGAGCGGTGCGGTCGCGTTCGGGATCCTGCAGCTGCTGCCGGTCGAACTGATCCTGCAGGTCGGCAGCGGCGCCGGGTTCGCGATGGTGTTTGCGCTGCTGATCGCGGCGATCGTATGGAATCTCGCGACCTGGTATTTCGGACTCCCGTCGTCGAGCTCCCATACGCTGATCGGCTCGATCATCGGCGTCGGGCTGATGAACCAGCTGATGCATGGGTCGTCGGGCACGAGCGGCGTCGATTGGGGGCAGGCGCTCGGCGTCGGCAAATCGCTGCTGTTCTCGCCGATCGTCGGCTTTGTCTGCGCGGCGCTGCTGCTGCTCGCGCTGAAGGCCGTCGTGCGGATTCCCGAGCTCTACAGCGAGCCGCAGAAGGATCAGCCGCCGCCGTTCTGGATCCGCTGCCTGTTGATCCTGACCTGCACCGGCGTGTCGTTCGCGCACGGGTCGAACGACGGGCAAAAGGGCATGGGGCTGATCATGCTGATCCTGATCGGTACCGTGCCGACCGCATATGCGCTGAACAAGGCCGTGACGCCGGCCGAATCGCAGACGTTCGTCGCGGTCGCGAACCAGGCCGCCGCGACGCTCGGCAAATATGCGAACGGCGTCGCACCCTCGGCGAATCCGCGCGCCGATGTCGAGCATTACGTGCAGCATCGCGAACTGACGCCCGTCGTGATTCCCGCCGTGCAGCAGCTTTCCCGGTCGCTGGCCGGCGCGGTCGGCTCGTCCGGCTCGATGGCGGCCGTCCCGCAGGGCGACGTCGACAACGTGCGCAACACGATGTATCTCGTGTCGGAGGCGATCCGGCTGATGGAGAAGTCGGGACAGCCGGCGTTCGCCGCCGACGACAAGCTCGCGATCGACAATTACCGCTCGCAACTCGACCACGCGACGAAATTCATTCCGACCTGGGTGAAGGTCGCGGTCGCGATTGCGCTGGGGCTCGGCACGATGGTCGGCTGGAAGCGGATCGTCGTGACGGTCGGCGAAAAGATCGGCAAGCAGCACCTGACGTACGGCCAGGGCGCGTCGGCCGAACTCGTCGCGATGCTGACGATCGGCGCCGCGGACGCGTACGGGCTGCCGGTCTCGACGACGCACGTGCTGTCGTCCGGCGTGGCGGGCACGATGGCCGCGAACGGGTCGGGGCTGCAATGGGGGACGGTTCGTAGTCTCGTGCTCGCGTGGGTGCTGACGCTGCCCGCGTCGATCGTGCTCGCGGGGGCGCTGTATTGGGTGTTTCGGTCGCTGGCGTGAGGGTGGCGGTGGTCGGGGCGGGTTGTGGAGGTCGAGCGCGGCTGTGAGGTGGTGACGGGTTGGTCGACGCTGTGCGTGGCGTGATGGCGATCGGGTGCCGGTCGCGATCGTGTGGCCGCGGGTGACGCAGTTCGCGATGGCAAGCGCTGGCGATTCACTGACAATGGCGATCGCGTCGGCGTCGATGACCCGTCGGTAGTAACGATCGCGTTGGCGCCGATGACCCGTCTGCAGTAGTGATTGCGTTGGCACTAGTGATCTGCTGGCAATAGCGACCGCGTCGGCGCCCCGTCGATCCGGCAGCAATAACGATCGAGTTGGCACCGGCAAACCGCTGGCCATGGCGATCGCGTTAGCACTAGGGAAACGCTGATCAATGGACCAACTTCCGAAGTTGCAGGCGAGATG
>NZ_JBQYLP010000114.1:0-10227 GCF_052683555.1 Burkholderia sp. BC1 | reverse complement strand
AGACTGATCACGTTCGCCGAAACGATTGATCACCATCGCCGAAATCCGCAGCATAACCTGCCGATTCGACCTCGCGCGGCATCACGACGCGTTCACCACGTCCTTAAAAGCCTTGCCGGCTGTAAACTTCACCGTTTTGGCAGCAGCGATCTCGATCTCCGCCCCAGTCGTCGGATTGCGGCCAGTCCGGGCCGCGCGCTGCCCCCGCGAGAACGCCCCGAAACCGATGAGTTGCACCGCCTCGCCGCGGCTCACTGCCTCCGTGATCACGTCCAGCACCGCCTGGACCGCCTTGCCCGCCTCGCTCTTGCTCCCGCCGGCACCGGCGGCCACGGCATCGATGAGTTCCTGCTTGTTCATAGTTGCTCCTCCTAAGCCAGTCAAAGCCGCACCCTACCGCATACGAGGGTGAACGAGCAAACCACGGGGTCACTACGGTGGTGCCGCGCTCGTGCTGATACCACAACATATTCCGCGAGAGGAAAAAGGGGGCCGTGAGCACTATTGCCAAAATCAGCCACCGTCGTGACCAGCCGATAGCCATCACTCCGCACTAGCAGCCGACCAGATTCGCAAGAGCAATGACGCGCTGAACTGCCCAGCGCTCCCTCTGGACAGCGGTGATGACGCCCGGCGCCTCGTGCCGGTCGAGGCAGTGCTTGGTGTAATTGAAGTCAAGTCGACGCTCGACGATCGCACATTCGCGGCGGCAACCGGTAAGCTGGCCCAGTTCGATTCCCTGCTAGAGCACGGCACAACTGACGAGGGCTACCGGCCGTTCCGACATGTGTTTGCGTACCAGCTGGATCGTGGGTGCGATTTCGACGGCTGGCACCATCCGTCAGTGGCATTGACCCGCTATGCCCTCGCTCGCTGCCAGCCGGACGGTGTTTTCGTGCTTGACGACCACATTTCGGTGTTAGTGAAGGGGCACGGCTACGCGGACGTGTTCGGCCTCCATCGGGGCCAAATACCCGACGAGGTGGATCGGACCACGCTCGACAACGAGGAAGTTCGACGATTCCTGGAATATGAGGATTCGTACTGCAACGACTACTTCACAACAGCGGTTGTCGACGGTCTGGTGCTGCTGGTATTCCTGACCTTCGTGATTCAACGCGCCAGCCACTACTAGCCTTCAGAGGTCAATTACGCGGACCTGTTCTGTCGCTGGGGCTGCCCAACACCGGGCGGGATGACTGATTTTCGATGACATCGTCACTGAGCGTCGTGTCGCGAAGGTCGGTGTCAACTCCCCTGCTGCGCGGGCAGTGGCGGTCACGCGTTGCGCGAAATTTGGGTTTCAATCAGCAATCGCACCATAGTGATAAGTTCCCCTATCTCGCTGGCGCGTCGATCCCGGTACAAGGAACTGCACGCGACAGTGATGGCACTTCGGCAGCGACGCGACCGTTGAGTTCTCGCCGCTGTCATTGCCGCCATCCTCCGAACGTCGACGATGATGCACCTCGCGGCGCGGTCTGCCTTCTGAATGCTGAAACAGTGCTCATTTACCACATGCCTTGCAAATCTCAGCAACAATCGAACGCGCAAATTCAAACGCAAGCTCGAGCGCAGACGAGTAACCTAGGCGTCACCGTATATCCCGATTTTCGATAAAGAATGAAGGTTCCAAACGTCAAGCGCTTCCAATGACGCCGAACGGCACGCCATACGTTTCAAGGAGGAAGTTCTCCGTCACGCTCAGCAATGAAAGTTGCTCAGCGCTAACTTTCGAACGGGACAAGCCGGGTTGCACGATAAACACGCGAAGCTTTAATGCCGCCGTTCGACTCTGATTTCTTATGGCAGCGAGCGTTTCCCTGTCACCTGTTTGGTACCTCGATAAAGCGACCCCTTTGCGAATCTTCGGGTCGCGCCGCAACAGGTGATTGAAGAGTTCAGTATGCCGGAGCTGGTTCTGTAGCCAACTGATGCTCTTTTGCGCTTGACCACAGACTTCGTACAGGTCGCCCACCCGACTACCCGCGGCACTTTCCTGCGAATACTTGAGGTGATAGAAGTCAACCGCGATAGTTGTACGTGAGTCCTCTTCCGTCACCTTGATACCGACGACGTCTGCGGACTCACCCGACCCGTCGTCGTCGTAGATGACGTCGTACAGATTCGCGGCTTTCAGGTCCTCAATGACCTTGTACTGGATGGAGTCTGCTTCCCGAGTTGCGCCCTGTGCTTCCTTTTTGATGTCTACCGGTGACCAGTCCCAGACATCAATCTTTGCAGCATCGAAAGGCGCGTATGCGTCAGGCAACGTTACGAGCAGGTTACCCTCCAGATACGAACCGTCAGCGAAGAAAATCTGTGGCGGGTTCTCCTCGAAGAAGTCCGACAGGGTCCAGCTTCTTTGCCGGCGGCTTAGCGTTCCCGCCTCCCCCTCTGGCACGAAGCGATAGGTTGAAATGGAGTCGTCGGCAACTGGAGTGATTTCCAGACGCAGGATGATTTCCATCGACTCGCTCACGACTCGAAACTTTATCTCCCCACTATCGGAAGCGGCGACCAGTTCGAGACTGAGGTCCCAAAAATCCGCTTTGGCGCCGTGCTCACCTACTTGCACCGAAAAAACGCTCTCATGGTCCTGATAGATACTATCGGGCCACTCAATTGCTATCGGCATAACGTCAGGACGCTGCTGCACAAGTTTCGGGATGAGCGTGCCCTTGAGGACATCTTCCGGATTGATGGTCTGGTCGATGACCTTGCTGCCTACGTTTTTACACCATCGAGAGAACGGTTCGAGCCGTAGACGCTGAAAGGACCACACACGACCGCGCTTTGTCGCGCCAATGGTCGCCGTCGCACCTTTCTCGAAGCCGATACCAGAAATGACAGCCCGACGCGCCGTCTTTTTCGACTTCTCCGACAACTGGGATGCGACGTCAGCGCCCATCCGCGAGATATACCGAACCTTTCGTCCAAACTGCTCGTTCATGCCCAAGTTGGTGAGCAGAAGACGCTTCACTCCGTGGAAGCAACGATACAGCTCGGGGTCTCGTATTAACTCAACGTCTTCGCCGCATAACGTCTTGGCCAGCATCCGGTATTCGCCGCTCTTTGATGAGCCATGGATGTACAGTAGCGCGCGTTCTTTATCCCAGATGGCAACGAGTAGCTCCCACTGCCAATCCTGAACCGCTTCGATGTCCGTCCACGAGACATCTTTGCTGCTTCCAACGACCACTACAAGCATGTTCTCGCCTTGGTTGAGCGTATGGCTCACCTTATCGGTTGCCCTGATGCCTTGAATGCCTTTTCGGAAGTCCTTCGGCTTCCACACGCTGCAGCGCGTATGGTATACGACCATGCTGGTGGCCGGGCGAATCTCCTGAATCGGGATTTCACCGGAGAACGGCTCAAATCCCTCAAGGAAACTTCGCGAGTCAATCTGGTTGTCTATCTCAGCGTCGCTCAAATCCGGAAGCAACTCGTTCCAGTCCGGGTCTTGGCTGTACAGTTTCTCAAGCTCTCCCTTCACACTGGGGTTTGCCACGTTCGCAATGAAAGTGGCATCACCCAAGTCTGGCCGCGCACGGGTGAACCGTCCCGCGAGTTGGAGCGTAACCGGCAAGCTCTTTCGCGTGTCGTGGAACGCCGCAATCTTGAGTTCGGGCATGTCAAACCCTTCTCCCAGCATATCGACACAAACCACTATCCTGGACTCCCCCGACTTGAGCTTCGCAAAAGCGTCCCGTCGTTCTGACGCTGTGAGCTTGCTATGGAGCAGCACAGGGTTGTAGCGACCGATTGCCTCGTAAATCTCGAAGACCTGCTTTGCCCGCGGGATGTCCCATGCTCGCGCCATTGCAACATGAAGATGAGTTGTATCGGCGTCGAGTTCGCTGATAGCCGCTTCGGCGATCGCTCTGTCGGCTTTCCTCTCATTGAACTCAAAGACCGACCGGAACGTAATCGGACGGAAGTACCCGTCTCGCTGCGCCTGTCGCAGCGGGTAGCGATAGATGATTTTTCCATCTATCAGCCGGTCATCGTCTCTGAACGGAGTCGCTGTGAATTGGATGACGCGACGATTTTCAAACTGAGCTTTGAATTGTTTCCATGTTCGAGCTTCTGCGTGGTGAGCTTCGTCGATGAAGAGATGCGAACACAGTTGCGCGACGTGAGCCTGACATTCCGACGTCAGCTTAGCTGCAATCTGACTCGTAGTCACGACGACATTACACGCGGAGAAAAAAGCTGCCAGTCCCTCAACGGTTGGGATGTTGTGTTCAAGGATCCCGACAACGGGGAACTGCGCATTCTCATTGAGGATAGTGCTGCGACGCGCCTTGAGCAGCCCCAGCGTCAGAAATTTCTCCGCTATTTGAGTACGTAGCGCATCTGTTGGGACAACCACTATGACCCGCTCACATGGAGTCGAGGTCAGAACACCCAACATGGTCTCCGTTTTTCCCGTGCCGGTGGGCAGGACCACAGACGCGACCTCACTGCTGGTCGACCAATGTGCGTGTATCGCGTGAAGGGCGCCGGCTTGTGGAGGCCGAAGGCCTATAATGTCAGCGGACCTGTCTTCAAGAACATACTTGAATGCGCCGCGCCATGACGCAATGGCA
Organism: Burkholderia sp. BC1; assembly: GCF_052683555.1. Taxonomy (NCBI): domain Bacteria; kingdom Pseudomonadati; phylum Pseudomonadota; class Betaproteobacteria; order Burkholderiales; family Burkholderiaceae; genus Burkholderia; species Burkholderia sp. BC1. Next base: position 5,635 of record NZ_JBQYLP010000114.1, on the reverse strand, counting down.
TTTTTCGCGTTCGCTTCGTAATTTGCAGCTGCAGCCGCCGGTTGCAACGGATGCAGCAGCCACGAACCACCTGACGCATCTAAGAGTCCCTCATCGGTCAATGTCGCAGAGCACTTAAGCACAGCCGCTTCGCTCAGAGCAGGCATATTGTGCGGGGCATCTCGCAAAACCCAAACCGGAGTTGAAAACGACCCGGCCGAGACTTCGAAGCCCTCGGTACCCTGAGTGACGAACCGGACGATAGCCGCTTCAGTTTCCAGCTCCAGGCATGCGACCTGGCGAATCCAGCTTTTCTCGACCTTTTTGTTAACTGCGTAAACCCGTGGAAGCCGTACCTTCATTTCGAAAGCCTTTGTTTTGTAGTTATAGCTGTTGCGGCGCGGAGCCCGACATGCATCGGGCTCCGCGCGTCGCCCTCTGGAATTGGTTCGTTCAGCAAGCGCACTACTGGCGCATACCGACCAGTAAAACTTCCGAATGATTCAGCGGCTAGTCGATTGAAGACCACATCGCCGGTTTCGCGCCGTCACTCCGCTCAGCGCAATTCGTTAGGATGTTCATCGCTAGAAATCCGCCATCTGCCGCTGCCTCATTGTCGGTCCGTACAAACTGCACTTCTCGGCTGAAAATAAGCTTGATGCCGCAAGCGCGCGCATCTTCCAATAGGTTGAGGTCTCGGCACAGAACAACGAACTGGCGGCAGACATTGCGGATGACGGTGACTTCAAGGCCTTAGCATACCCAGCATTGCCATCAAAGACCATACTTACGCTTTCGATTCTTAAAGGCTGGCTCAGTGCCCTCAAGAATTTCAACGACTGTGCTCTTGATCACTGGTGATTCGATACCGCCAGAGACATAGTTGAACGTATTAGTCGTCTTGTCACAGGTGGCGCAAATGATTTGCTCGGCGTCGCAAACCACGGCCAAGTTCGGGTTGTGCGTCACCATGATGACTTGGCGCCGCTGCTTGGCTGCCTTGATGCATTTGACCAGCACCTTGAAGATGGTCTGGTTGTCCAGGTTCTCCTCCGGCTGATCGATGATGATTGGGATGTCGTCCTTGTCTACAAGCAGGTAGAAAACCAGTAAGAGCAGCCCGCGCTCGCCGGGCGAGAGCTGGCTGATCTCTTGCTGGTCGAATGTCAGCGAATACCTCGGCACCAAATAGCTCATGCCGTAGAGGTAGTCGAGGATGTCTTGGGGTTCGCCGCCCTTGCGGAGCTGATCAATGATCCGGGTCTCGCGGCCAGCGCCGGGCTCGCGCCGATCGAAGTGCAGCATGTCGTCGACGGTCTCGAGGAATTGCAGCGTCGAGTCCACGTTTCCGAAGTTAACCTCCTTGAGCAGTCCACGCATGAGCTGGTTACTCTCTTCCACGCCTGAAAAGCTGCCCCGCGACTGCCGATTGATGCGCGGGAAGAACTGCTCTTGGAAGTTCGACTCTTCAATGCGCACGTCGAAGTCCAATGGTAGGTGCATCTCCATCTGTGCTGCGGATTTGACGAACTGCTGCACCGGCTCATACAGCCGCCGGTATTCTTCGACGGTCTTACCAATCTGCTCATGGACCGCCCTGGCCAACTCCGCACGGCCCGCGCGCAGAGTTGCAAGCTTGTCGGGTAGAGCGCCCAAGGATTCAATCTCAGCCTTGAACCACTCAATCGACTGCGGCTTGTCCTTGTTGCCGACAAGTTCTTCCTTGGTCTGCTCCCACTTGGCGACCTGATCCTTGAAGATGATGAACAAGCGCTCCTTCTCACCGAGCTTGCTCTTGATTTCAGCGATCGCCGTCTCGACCGCCTCGCGTCGCTTGGAGAGGCCCGTGGGCTCTTGATTGGCAAGCGCCCCGTCCACGTTGGCAATCGACTCTTTGGTAGCCTTGACCAGCGCGTCGATTTTCGTGGTGTCGATCTTCAGCTCGACCACCTCGGAGGCCTTCAAGTCCGCGCCGACCTCGGCCAGCATGGGAGCCAGCTCAGCCACGAATTGATCGTGAACCTTCTTGTGGTTGATGATCGCCTGGGCGATCCGGCTCAGGACGGCATGGCGCTTGGCGTCGGAGGCCTTCTTGTCGCGGAGCAACCTCTCCTCTTCACGCAGTTTTTTGAGCTCGTCCTCGAGCGCCTGAATCCGCCCCGTGGCCGCCTTCGACTCTTCCTGAGCGACCTCCGACGCCGTCGGGTCTTCTACCGGGGCAGGTTTCGATGCCACGAGGGAGTTGAACTCGGCGACCTTGGCGTCGAGCTGCTCTTGCAGCGTCTGCTTGAATTCCGGCGTGAGCCTGCGCTCGGCCTGTAAAATCTCGGCGTTGACCTTCGAGATTTCCTTGATGACTTGCTCGCGAGCACTGTCGATCTCAGCGACCTTGAAGTCGAGCAGCTCGTCCATGGACGTGTATCCCAGGCGGGCTTCTTCTGGGACGTGCGTGTAGATGATTTTGCGCAGCTCGGTGTCAAACGTTGCCGAGCCACCGTCGCCGAGCTCGTTGCACAGCGTCTCAAGGTAGCTCTGAGGCAAATACTTCACCCGCTCCACGCTGGTCTCAGACGGGTCTTGGTCTAGCGGACGCTCGGACTCGGTCCCGTCGTGCCAGCCCAGCGCGCCGATGAAGTGCTGCGCGAGCTTGTTCCTCGGATTGCGAAAGCGCGTGTCTTTGAGGAACGAGAAGCTCTTGAAGTTCTTGGTGTCACCGGCCAACGCGGCAATATCTGCCATCGCGCTCTTGCCGCTGCCCTTGTTGCCAATGATGGCTACCAGATCGTGATTCAGGGGCATGTCGACGTCGAACCAAGTATCGGCGAGCGTGGAGCCGACCTTGCGGCCGATGCGGATTTTGGAGGCGTATTTGGTGCGGTTAGCCTCGACCAGCAGGCGCTTGGGCGGCGCATCGCCAATGAAGACGCGGTCCTCAAACTCGGTGATGGCTTGGACGAGGCCGTCGAAGGTAGCGTCAGCCTTGATCCAAGTGAAGCAGTTGCCGACACGATCCTTGTTCTCAGAGCTGCTGGGCGCGTGAGCGTCGGAGCAATCGAGCAGCGTGGCCTTCACGTTGGACTCTGAGAGCTTCTTGCGGGCCGCGTCGTATGCGGCCGGATTGGCGGAGGCCGTAAAAACCACGTCGGCCTGATTGATGATGTTGCGCTTCTCGGCGATGGACTGGTCATCCCATTTGAGGTTGTCCCATTCCGTCTTGCCAACTGCGATCAGGTATTTGCCTGCGAAGTAGTGCTTGTCGAGCGCCTCGAGCACCTTCTCCAGGCTCACGCATAAGTTGTTGAAGCCCTCCTGCATATGCGGGGCGTAGCCCCCTCGTTTGTCAGGCGGCGCCGACTCTACAATCATCTTTCCAAGCTCGGACAAGCTATCGCGAGTGATGACGCCTTTCCATTTACCCTTCCAGTCGCTGGAGTCGGGGATCAGTTGGTAGCTTGGGGTCAGCGAATTGAGGAATTGCTGCTGGATGACCTCGGGGTCCATCGCGTCGAAGATGACGTGCAGATTGATGCGGTTCCAGCCGGACTGCGAGTAGGTACCATCCTTCTCCTTCTTGACCACCCCGGCGAACTTGTCCAAGCGCAGTTCGATGACGGGCAGCAGCAGGTCGATGTTTTTGAGCCGGTTTTGCTCGAGCTTCGCTTTGCGCGCCCGCGCGTAGCCATCTATGAAGATGTAGTCGTTGATGCCGATGGTCTTGAACTCGGGCGGCAGGGCCTCGAGGTCTTGAAGGAAGGCCTCCCACGCATCGTCGTGGCTGGCACCGGGGTAGTTGTGGACGACTGACGACGGAGTGTGGACGTGCAAGTCCCACTTTTTCCAAGTCGAGCCGGCAGGATCATTCGTCATTGGAGCCCCCTGAATTGTTGGCCGATGCAAGCTGTGGCTTCTTCTTGCCGCAATCTCGCGGCCAATACCCAACGCGCTTCCTCCGGCAGGTAAAGTCCTTTGCCCAACATTTCGGGTGCTCTCCCGAGTTACTGGGTCCAGAGGAAGTCCGCGCCTGGCAAGTGCGTCAAATTGAAGTCCAGCGGCACTCCCGCAGCGTTGGCAGCGGCAACTGCGGCCTTACAGTCCCAGTACGCCAGCGAGCCTCCCCACGGATGCCAATCGCGGCATCGGTGTCGCTGCTGATAATACGAAAGGGTTCGGCGTGCAATCGAATGAGTCGATCTCGACGGCATTACGTCCCTGCTGTGCGACCCGGATCAGGCCGAACCCAAGTTCGGCCAAGCGCGGATACTCCGTGCCCCGCTCTGGTGGGGTTTTTTCGATCAGACGGCTGTCTGCTCGTGCCGAATGGCTTCTAGTGCCGCACGAACAAGAAAGCCGCTACGCGTTTCCTTGTGGGCCTCCGCGAAGGCGTCAATCTGTGTAAGCACGAAGCGCGGCAAACTTATATTCACACGCTCTGGCTTCATATCAAATTTCGAAGGATCAATGTCTACGACAGCCCAAAATGAGCCGGCATAGTCTGGGTTGTCGCGAAGTTCCTCAAACGACGTGGGCTCGAAGCGCACTTCGTCCCCCGCCTCGACAGAAGTTTCAACCCATCCCTCGATAGCCTCTTGCGTGTTTTCGAGCGCTTGTTCGAGCGTCGTGCCCCATGAGTTGCAGCCCGGAAAATCCGGTACGACAACGCCATAATCGGTGCCCTCTTGCTTGTCGACAGCGACGAAAAATCTCACATCCAACTCCTTGTCTGGAACCCGCTGACCGGTTGCGGCCCTCGGGGTCCGTTGTAGCCACCGGCCTTACTGCCCGGTGAGTGTTACACCAGATTGCCTCTCGATGCTTTTCAGCGTCGCAATCGTGAGGTCTTTTTCGGGATGCGGCACCGTTACCGTGCCTGACTTGCTCGGGTGCCTGAAGTGATGATGACTGCCCTTCACCCGCTTCTGTACCCACCCATCCTGCTCAAGCCGCCGTATCACTGTTCTCGAATCCATAACGCCGCACCATATCCTTCGCCATAGCTGTCGCCATACACACCCCTTTTTCCCATGACCCGGTGTGTAGTCTATACACACAGCAGAGGAATGCAAGGAAAATTTGTGTATGCGGTGTGTAGACATCCGCACTGAGTCCAGTCGCTTGGGCGTCGCGACTTCGGATCGGAACGGATCTCCAAGCGCCATATGGGCCGCTCGTCTCCTCGCAGGCATGCCTCGGGGTGTCTTCGGGGGCTGGTAGTGCGGTCGTAGCTAAAAAGCGTCCTCGCGCGCTGCGTTGACCGCGTCGAGTGACGTGCCTCAACTGACGCATACGCAGTCGCACCGGGTGCCACTTTATTGCTCATCCAGTTCAAGGATCTAACTCGGCGAATCGCGTCGCAGTCGCGGATCCATACCACGGCCACGGTGGCTTGCGTTTGGCCTTCGCTCACCGAGATTGCACCCTGTTTTATCTCGGTGATCGGGCTGTTCGATGATGCGATCTAGTACCGCTCGGCATCCTAGCCGTGATCAATCTCGTGCCGCCTAGAATTATGGCCGGACATCGCGCTGCGGCTGCGCGGGTCGCCGAACGCCCCGTTAGCCAGTGGGCGCGTGGGTCACGGCATCGGATGGGGTCACGTTTCTCGCTTCCCTAGGGAAACGCTGATTTATTCGGCTCGGCGGTCATCGCAGACGTAGCC
>NZ_JBQYLP010000113.1:0-10397 GCF_052683555.1 Burkholderia sp. BC1 | reverse complement strand
GCCGGCGACGAGGAACTGCGGCGGCTGCGCGCCCGCTTCCCACCACTGGATGTTCGGCTTCAGCTCGTCGAGCTTCTTGAAGGCGCGATCCTGGCCGGCCTTCGTGTTCAGCACCTTGTACACGTCCTTCGGCGCGACGCCGTCGGCCATCAGCGCGAATTCGAGGTTGTAGCGCGCACCCTTGCGCATCGCGCGCTTGCCGGGGAATTTCTTCACGTCCCAGAAATCGGCCCAGCTCGCCGGTGCGGTTTTCAGCTTGTCGGCGTTATACGACAGCACCGTCGACCAGACGAAAATGCCCGCGCCGCAGGTCTGATACGCCTCGGGAATCAGGTCGGTCTTCTTCGCGATCTTCGACCAGTCGAGCTTCTCGTAGAGGCCTTCGTCGCAGCCGCGGCCGACGTCGCCGGACTCGACGTCGACGACGTCCCAGCTCACGTGCTTCGCCTCGACCATCGCCTTCACCTTCGCCTGCTCGCCGTTGTATTCGACGGCGGTGACCTTGTTGCCGGTCGCCTTCTCGAACGGCTGGTTGAAGGCGGCCTTCTGCGCATCGCCGTTCGCACCGCCGAAGTTGACGACCGTCAGTTCGGCAGCGGACGCCGACGCGCCGAATGCGGCCAACGTCAGCGCAACGGCAATGCGGCGTGCGGTAAAGCGGGTTCGATTCATGGTGGTTCCTCTCCGGTCGCGGTGAAAATGCGTAGTGGTGGTGATCGACGACAGACTGACAGACTGCGGGGAAACCGGCGGCCGCGCCGGCGTTACGCGAACACGCACAGATGCGCGGGCGCGAACGACAGCGAAACCGGCGCACCGGGGAAAAAGTTGTCGAGCGCTTCGGTGCCGAGCGGCACCTTGACGAAGCATTCGCCTTGTCCGGCCACGGCGCAACGCATGCGCACATGATCGCCGAAATAGATCAGCCCGAGCGCTTCGCCCGCGACGCGATTCGCGGCGTCGCCGTGCGCGGTCGGCGGTTCCGGCTCACGGCCAAGACGCATGCGCTCGGGACGGATGCATGCGATCGCGGCTGCGCCCGGCGCGGCATTCGCGACGTTGCGCCCGATCAGGCGCGTGCCGTCGCCGAGCCGCAACTCGCAGAACTCGCCGTCGACGCGCGCGATCGTGCCGCGCAGCCGGTTGCTGTCGCCGATGAAGTTCGCCACGAATTCGTTGCACGGCGATTCGTAGAGGCGGTCCACCGTGTCGAGCTGCTGCACGATGCCCTTGTCGAATACCGCCACGCGGTCCGACATCGTGAGCGCTTCGCCCTGGTCGTGCGTGACGTAGACGAACGTCACGCCGAGCTTCTCGTGCAGCGCCTTCAGCTCGTACTGCATGTGTTCGCGCAGCTGCTTGTCGAGCGCGCCGAGCGGTTCGTCCATCAGCACGAGCTTCGGCTCGAACACGAGCGCACGCGCGAGCGCAATGCGCTGCTGCTGGCCGCCCGACAGCTGCGCCGGATAACGCTTCGCGAAGTGCTCCATCTGCACCATCTTCAGCGCGTGCGCGACGCGCTCCGCACGCTCGGCCGCCGGCAGCTTGCGCACCGTCAGCGGATAGGCGACGTTCTGCTCGACCGTCAGATGCGGGAACAGCGCGTAGTTCTGGAACACCATGCCGATGTTGCGCTTGTGCGGCGGCACATGATTGAGCAGCTCGCCGTCGAGGCGGATTTCGCCGCCGGTCGGGAATTCGAAGCCCGCCAGCATCATCAGGCACGTGGTCTTGCCCGAGCCGGACGGCCCGAGCAGCGTCAAGAATTCGCCGCGGCGAATGTCGAGATCCAGCGATTTGACGACGAGCGTCTCGCCGTCGTAGGTCTTTCGCACGCCGCGAAAACTGACGATCACATCATCGGCCTTCATTCTGTTGGTCTCCTGCGAAGCCGTATCCGATGCATTGCGCGCATGCCGGCGCCGTTCTCGTTCTACGTATTCGGCGGCCGCCGGTTACCCCGCGCGCGCGACTGCCGCCGGTGTGTCGTGCCGCCCGCAGTCGCGTGAATTGACTATAGCAATCAATGGCTATAGCCTGTATAGCCAAATCGCACTCGATGATAATGCCATTTCATGCGAGCCGTCCTGTTGACCGACCTGCTGGCGCGCGCATTGTCCGATAGCGGCAGCGATACGCTGCAGCATCGGATCTATGACGTCGTGCGGCGCGGTGTGCTGGATCATACGCTCGCCGCGGGACAGAAACTGCCGTCGTCGCGCACGCTCGCGCAGGAACTCGGCATTTCGCGCATCACCGTCTCGCTCGCCTACGATCGACTGATCGCCGAGAACTATCTCGTCGCGCGCACCGGAAGCGGCACGTTCGTCGCGCCGACGAGCCCGCGGCCGCTGAGCGGCCCCGGCGAAATCGTGCATACACGCCATTCGATGACGCTGTCGCAGCGCGGCGCGATGCTCGACCGGCTGCCGGGCGGCGTCACGCAAAGCTACGGCCCGTTCGTGCCGGGCGTCGCCGACACGCCGATGTTCCCGTTTCACGTCTGGCGCCGGCTGATCGCGCGGCATATCGGCAAGGGCGACCTGTCGCTGTCCGGCTACGCGCTCGACGGCGGCTACGCGCCGCTGCGCGCCGCGGTCGCGCGCTACCTGAAGATCTCGCGCTCGGTCGTCTGCGAGCCCGAGCAGGTCATCATCACGTCCGGCACGCATCAGTCGATCGATCTCTGCGCGCGGCTGCTCGCCGATCCCGGCGACGTCGCGATCGTCGAGAACCCGTGTCATTGGGCGTTCCCGACCGTGCTGTCGGCCGCCGGCCTCGAGCTCGTCGCGAGCGCGATCGATGCGGCCGGACTGTCGCTCACCGACATCGATACGCCGGCGCGCGCGCGGCTCGTCGTGACGAGCCCGTCGCATCAGTATCCGACCGGCGCCGTGATGCCGCTGTCGCGCCGGCTCGAACTGCTGCAGAGCGCACGCAGCCGGAACCTGTGGGTGATGGAAGACGACTACGACAGCGAATTCCGCTACGACGGCATCCCGCTGCCGTCGCTGCAAGGGCTCGACAGCGACGCGCGCGTGATCTACGGCGGCACGTTCAGCAAGGCCATGTATCCGGGCGTGCGCATCGCCTATCTGGTCGTGCCCGCGCATCTGGCCGACACGTTCGCGAAGGCCTGCGCGAAGCTGTACCGCCCCGGCCAGCTGCACATCCAGGCCGCGCTCGCCGACTTCATCGACGACGGCCACTTCGCGCAGCACGTGCGGCGGATGCGGATCGAATACGCGCAGCGTCAGCAGCTGCTGCGCGACGCGCTGCATGCGGAATTCGGCAGCACGATCCGGCTGTCCGACGCGCGCGCGGGGCTGCATCTGTTCGCGAGCTTCGATGCGGACGTGTCGACGCGCGCGCTGACCGACATCGCGCGCGCCGACGGCCTGATTCTCGGCCGGCCGCATTTCGTCGCGCCGCACGCGCTCGCCGATCGCAGCATCGTGCTCGGCTACGGCGGCGTCGCGCAAAGCGCGATCGGCGACGGCGTGAAGCGGCTCGGCCGCGCGTATGCGCGCACGCTCGACGCGACGTAGCCGCGGCCACGCGTGAACGGTCACAGCGCGGCGAGCGCGCCGTCGGCGGCCGCGAGCAGCAGATCCGCGTGTTCCTGCGTAAACGGCAGCAGCGGACGGATCTTCAGCACGTTGCCGCGCACGCCGGTCGCGCTGATCAGCACGCCGCGTTCGCGCATCAGATTGACGACGCGCTGCGTCTCGTCTTCGGCCGGCGTCTTCGCGTGACGGTCGCGCACGAGCTCGACGCCGAGGAACAATCCGTCGCCGCGCACGTCGCCGATCAGGTCGTGCTTGCGCGCGAGCGTGCGGAACCCTTCGCGCAGATACGCGCCGATCCGGCTCGCATTCGCCTGCAGGCCGTCGTTGACGATCACGTCGAGCGTCGCGGTCGCCGCCGCGCACGACACCGGATTGCCGCCGAACGTATTGAAATAGCGCGTGTCCTTGCCGAACCGCTCGAGCACCTCGGCGCGTGCGGCGAGACCGGCGATCGGATGACCGTTGCCCATCGGCTTGCCCATCGTCACCAGATCCGGAATCACGTCGTGCCGCTCGAAGCCCCACATCTTCGAGCCGGTACGCGCGAAGCCGGCCTGCACTTCGTCGGCGATGAAGACGCCGCCGGCCTGCCGGATCGCCGCGACGGCACCCTGCAGAAAACCGCGCGGATCGGCGAACACGCCGTCGCTCGTGAACAGCGTGTCGACGATCAGCGCGGCGGGCCGCACGCCGTGCCGCACGAGGTCGTCGATCGCGCGCTGCACGCCGCGCGCGAACCGCGCGCCGACGTCGGCGTCGCCGTCGCGATACGTGTCGGGCGGCGCGACCGCGCGCACGTGCAGGCCGAGCGGCACGTGGCGGCCGAGTGACGGCGAGATCTCGGCGATCGCGGCCGTCACGCCGTGATAGGCGAGCTGCGTGACGATCACGCCAGTGCCGCCCGTGTACTGCTTCGCGATGCGCAGCGCGAGATCGTTCGCTTCGCTGCCCGTGCAGGTGAACATCGCCTGCGACAACGCGTCGGGCATCGTGCGCAGCAGCCGTTCCGCGTAATCGAGTATGCCGTCGTGCAGATAGCGCGTATGCGTGTTCAGCGTGCTCGCCTGCTTCGCGATCGCCTCGACGACTTCGGGCCGGCAATGGCCGATCGACGCCACGTTGTTGTACGCGTCGAGATATGCGCGGCCGGCGCTGTCGTAGAGCCACACGCCTTCGCCGCGCACGATGTGCAGCGGCGTTTCGTAGAACAGCCGGTACGCGGGCCCGAGCACGCGCGCACGCCGCTCGACGAGCGCACGCGCCTGCGCGTCGAGCGCCGATGCGCGCTGCGGGTCGAATGCGTTGAGCATCGCCGGATCACTGCGCATGACGATTCTCCTGTTCGTGGCGGATCGCGTCGCCGATGATGCGCGCCGCGTCGCCGTCGGGCAGCGCGGCGAACCGGTGCAGGCCCGTCCACGACAGCGCGTTGTTGCGCAGGATGTAGGCGCTGTTCTCGGGATGCTCGCGCGCGCGCCAGCCGGTGATCAGCACCGTCATCAGCAGCCGCGCGACGATCAGCTCCGGCAGCACCGCCAGTTCGTCGCCGCTCAGCGGGTTCGCGCGGTGGTAGGCGCAGATGCAGTCGACGGCCGTCTCGAGCGGATTCGGCGTATCGGCAAGCTGATACGACGATGCGACCGCCAGCTCGTTGACGAGCGGTGCGTGCACCATGTCGCCGAAATCGAGAATCGCGGTGATGCGGTCGGTGTCGGTCTCGTCGACGAGCACGTTGTACGGGTTCAGATCGTTGTGAATCACCTGACGCCGCAGCGTCGTCATGCGGCGCGCGGTGTGCGCGTCGTGGCGGTCGAGCAGATGGCGCGCGAGCGCACGCCGCTCGCCGCCGTCGACGTAGTCGAGCAGCGGCCGCAACTGCGACAGATGCTGGATGTCCCACAGCAGCCGGTGCCCCGCATGCGCGTGCGTGAAGCCGCGCAGCGCGCGATCGAAGCGGCCGAGCGCGGTGCCGAGCGCGCGGCGCTGCCGGCGCGAACGCTCGACGCGATGTAGCGGGATGCCGGGCGCGAACGTGATCATCCGCACGGCCTGACGCGCGGGCTCACCCGCGACCGCGCGCCAGTGAATGTGACGGCCCGACCGGTCGCGGATCAGCCGCGGCACCGGCAGCGTCGCGTCGGCCTCGATTACCTGCAGCTGCGCGAACGTCTGGAACTCCGTCACGCCGGCCTGCTCGGCCGGATGCGTGAGCTTCAGCACGTACGACGCGCCGTCGGCCGCGTCGATGCGGAAGTTCTGGTCGCGTTCGCTCGCCAGTGCGCTCGCCGTGCCGACGATGCCGAACGCGTCGGCCGCCAGCGCCTGCGCTTCGTCGATTCCGATGCGCGGCGATGCGACGGAAAACAGCGGGTCGTGCCTGAACGGGCTGGCGGCGGCATCATGCATCGTCGCCTCCTGCCGGCCGGCATGCGTCCCCGCCGCTCGATGAATCGACCTTCACGCGCGTCATGTTCGCCCTCGCTCGTCGTATGGATGTCGAGCGAACTCTAGAGCACACTGGCTTTATGGCGAATAGCCACTTGTCGTCAAGTTATAAGGCCACTTTGGTGACAGCGGTGGGTGCGGCGGCTGGCTGGGACGTTCGACCGTCCCGCTGCGGCGGCGGACGCCGGCCGTCAATCGGGCTCGGCGTCGGCCGCGCCGTCGCGCGCCTTCGAGATCGCCTCGACGAGCTTCAGCTCGTCGTCGAGCGACAGCGTCGTGTCGAGCACGTCGCCCCCGAGGGGCGCGAGCGCGGCGCTGAGCCGGACGACGTCCAGTTGCGTGACCGCGAATGCGAGCGTCACGGTGCCCGCGCGCACCTTGCGCGCGACGCGCTCGATCAGCGCATCGTCGATCGGCCGATCGCGCAGCGCAGCGAGCGATGCGTCGATGCGCGCGAACGCGTCGGCGAGCAGCGAACCGTGCGACACGCGTGCAGGATCGGCCGCGTGCGCGGTCCGGCTGCCGTCGCGAGCACATTCGACGATCACGACGCCCGAGAGCGCGACCGTCTGCGCGTCGCGCAGCGCGGCGAGCGCCGCGAGCGCGCGATGCGCCGCGTCGAGATCGGGGTAGGACAATGCAATCAGCGTATTCATCGGCAACTCCGGCTAGCGGTGCGTCGCGACGCCGGCGGCAGGCCGGCGAGGCACGCGTGCATCGCGACCGCCGCAACGGCGATCGGCCTCGTCCATCGGAGGATGGTCGTCATCGGCTTCTGCTGCAACACGCGCGCGGCGCTGGTACGATCGTCGCACCGAACCGACGATCACGATCGATGGAGGGTTTCGAACGATGCACGCCAGCGAAATGTTCATGGGTCACGAGATTCGCGTCGAGGCGACGCGCAACGAACGCGGCGCGTGGGTCGCGCACGTGCGGATCTTCCGCGACGGCGCACCGGTCGACCTGCCGGCGCCCGAGCTCGTCACGCCCGAATGGCTCACCTGCGACGAGGCGCTGCGCGGCGGCCTCGACCAGGGGCGCATCATGCTGAAGACGCACGACCGCTGAGCGCGGCGCGCTCATCGTTCGCCGCCGGGCCGCGCGGGCGCACGCACGCAGCGGCCCGCATCGAACGCGTCGCGCATCAGCCGCGATACGTCGTCCAGCGTCAGCTCGACCGACGTCGAGCCCGCAGTGTCGCGATCGACGAACCGATGACCGATGTTGCGCTCGGCGATCGCGTTGAGCAGTGCGTCGACCCGATACTTGTCCATTCCGTTTCCCGTCAGGCTTGCGCACATTCGTTGCGTACGCAACGTTGACGCAGCCGTTTACGTCAAGACCGATGCCGTGCCGGACGCGCGCGATAGCGCCGCCTGCGCACGGCCGTCGCCGTCATCCGCCGGCGCTCTGCGTTTCGAGCGCCGCCTCCGCACGCAGACAATCGAGATCGCGGCCGATCGTCGCGACCGCGAGCCGCACGTCGCCGCGCCAGTAGCTGACCGAGCCGTCGTGCGCGTGCAGGTCGCCTTCGATTTCGACGCGATCCCAGTGCTCCGCATGGCCGACATAGCGGATCGTCATGTCGTAGTGCTGCGTCCAGAAGAACGGCACCGCATCGAACGGCCGTTGCCGGCCGAGCATGTTCTGCGCGGCCGTGCTGCCCTGCCGTTGCGCGACGACCCAGTGCTCGACGCGAATGCGCTCGCCCGTCAGCGGATCGGGCCAGCGCGCGATATCGCCGGCCGCATAGATGCCGGGCGCGCTCGTCTGCAGATAGCGGTCGACGCTGACGCCGCGGTCGACCTCGAGACCCGCGTCCTGCGCAAGCGCGACGTCCGGCTGTACGCCGATGCCGACCACGACGAGATCGGCGGGCAGCACGTCGCCCGTCGACAGCGTCACGCGATCGCGCTCGATCCGCGCAAGCGTCGCGCCGAGATGAAACACGACGCCGTGCGCCTCGTGCAGCGCGCGCACTGCATCGCCGAGCGCGTCGCCGAGCACGTGCGCCATCGGATGCGAACCGGGCGCGACGACGTGCACGTCGAGCTTGCGCGTGCGCAGCGCGGCGGCCGCCTCGAGCCCGATGAAGCTTGCGCCGACCACCACGCAGCGGCGCGCGGTCGCCAGCCGCGCGATCAGCGCATCGCAGTCCGCGCGCGAACGCAGCACGCACACGTGCGGCAAGTCGGCGCCCGGCACCGTCAGCCGGTTCGGTACGGCGCCCGTCGCGAGCAGCAGCGCACCGTAGCCGAGCCGGCTGCCGTCCGCGAGCTCGACCGCACGCTGCGCGGCATCGATGCGTGCGACGCGCGTGCCGCAGCGCAGGTCGATCTTCCTGTCCGTGTAGAACGACGGCGCGCGCAGCGGCAGCCAGTCGGCCTCGGCCGTGCCGGCCAGATAGTCCTTCGACAGGTTCGGGCGATCGTACGGCGGTTCGTCGTCGGCGCTGAGCAGCGTGATCGCGCGCGTGTAGCCTTCGTCGCGCAGCGTGACCGCGGCCGAGATCGCGGCCGCCCCGCCGCCGACGATGACGATCGAGTCGGGCGCCTCGATCGGCGCGGGCGACGGTGCCGGCGCGCGCGCATCGACGACGACCGCGCGGCCGTCGCGACGTTCGACGCGCCAGCATTTGAGTCCGTCGAGCGCGGGTGCGCGCAAGCGTGCGCCGCTACGCAGACAGAAGGCGGCGTGATGCCACGGGCAGCGCAGCGTGTCGCCGACCAGCAGCCCTTGCGCAAGCGGTGCGCCGTAATGCGGGCACTGCGCGCCGACCGCGAACAGCGCATCGCCGCGCCGCACGAGCAGCACGGCTTCGTCGCCGACGCGGCCTTCGATCATGGCGCCGTCCGCGATGTCGTCGAGCGCGATGCCTTGCGCGAGATCGGGACGCGGCGCCGAGGAGGCGTTTCCGGACATGGGATCGCTCCCGCACGGTTCGTCAACGCTCCCATTATCGGCGTCCTTCACGAAAAGAACAGGTACAGCGCGCGCCGCAGCGCACGCAAACGCGACTGTAGCTTGTGCGCGATGCGCGGCCGGCGTAGAACGTCAGCACCGTTGCGGCGCAGCACGCCGCATCGGCGGCGCGCCTGCCGCGCCGCTGTCCCGACCCGCGTCCGGAGTGCATGATGGCGACCGTCCTCTGCGTGCTGTACCCCGACCCCGTCGACGGCTATCCGCCGCGCTACGTGCGTGACACGATTCCCGTCATCACGCACTACGCGGACGGCCAGCCCGCGCCTACGCCGTCCGGGCCGCCCGGTTTTCGGCCGGGCGAACTCGTCGGCTCGGTATCGGGCGCGCTCGGGTTGCGCGACTATCTGGCGTCGCACGGTCATACGCTGATCGTGACGAGCGACAAGGACGGCCCCGACTCCGAATTCGAGCGCCGGCTGCCGGAAGCGGACGTCGTGATTTCGCAGCCGTTCTGGCCCGCGTATCTGACCGCCGAGCGGATCGCGCGCGCGCCGAAGCTGCGACTCGCGCTGACTGCCGGCATCGGCTCCGATCACGTCGATCTCGCGGCAGCCGCCCACGCGGGCATCACCGTCGCGGAAGTCACCGGATCGAACAGCGTCAGCGTCGCCGAGCATGTCGTGATGACGACGCTTGCGCTCGTGCGCAACTATCTGCCGTCGCACGCGATCGCGCAGCAAGGCGGCTGGAACATCGCCGACTGCGTATCGCGCAGCTACGACATCGAAGGCATGCATTTCGGCACGGTCGGCGCCGGCCGCATCGGGCTCGCGGTGCTGCGGCGGCTGAAGCCGTTCGGGCTGGCGCTGCACTATACGCAGCGGCATCGGCTCGATCCGGCGATCGAACACGAACTCGCGCTGACCTATCACGCGGACGTCGCGTCGCTCGCGAGCGCGGTCGACATCGTGAATCTGCAGATTCCGCTCTATCCGTCGACCGAGCATCTGTTCGATGCCGCGATGATCGCGCGCATGAAGCGCGGCGCGTATCTGATCAACACCGCGCGCGCGAAACTCGTCGATCGCGACGCGGTCGTGCGTGCGGTCGCCTCGGGCCATCTGGCCGGCTACGGCGACGACGTGTGGTTTCCCGAGCCCGCACCGGCCGATCATCCGTGGCGCGCGATGCCGTTCAACGGGATGACGCCGCATATCTCGGGCACGTCGCTGTCCGCGCAGGCGCGCTACGCGGCCGGTACGCTCGAAATTCTGCAGTGCTGGTTCGAGCGCCGGCCGATTCGCGAGGCCTACCTGATCGTCGACGGCGGCACGCTCGCGGGCACCGGCGAGCAGTCGTACCGGCTCACGTGAGGCGCGGCGCGCTCAGCCAACGCGTGCGGCCGCGAGCTTGCCGACCGTAATCACGGCCTGCTCGATTTCGGGCGACCACGGGCTG
>NZ_JBQYLP010000112.1:0-10695 GCF_052683555.1 Burkholderia sp. BC1 | reverse complement strand
TGATCACGATCCGCCGAAATGCGTGATCACGTTCGCCGGAATACGCAGCTGCAAGCCGTCGACATCCCGCTCGCCGACCCGCACTTCTGGACGATGCAGGGTTCGGTGCGGCTCGCACAGCTGTGCCGCGACTGGGGCCTCACGTGGGGCTCGCACTCGAACAATCACTTCGACGTGTCGCTCGCGATGTTCACGCATGCGGCAGCCGCGGCGCCGGGCACGATCACCGCCATCGACACGCACTGGATCTGGCAGGAAGGCGATGCGCGGCTCACGCGCGAACCGCTCGAGATCGTCGGCGGCAAGGTCGCCGTGCCGGAGCGGCCGGGGCTCGGGATCGAGCTGGACCTCGCGCAGGTCGAGGCCGCGCATGCGCTGTACCGACAGGTGGGCGGCACCGCGCGCGACGATGCGGTCGCGATGCGGTATCTCGTGCCGGGGTGGACGTACGATCCGAAGCGGCCGAGCTTCGGGCGGCGCTAGGGCGCCGGCGCGCATAAACAAAAAGGGCTCGATCTTGCGATCGAGCCCTTCGAATTCGTTGGTGGTGGATTCTACCACTCTGTCGAACTTTGCTCAATAACGCCTGCGGGTTGGTGCGGAAGCGCACGGAGTCATGCGGCCTCATCACGCAGCGCCAGCATCTCATGCAGCCAGGCGCCAAAACGCCGCTCGCACTCCTGCAGTAATACATCAGACAGTCGCTGTAGCGCTTCGGCACCCGCCTTTGTCAGGGAGTCCGTTCCTGTCGGCGTGAAACTTCCGTGGGCCACCATGACGCGTAAAGCTGTGGCAGGAATGCGGATATCAATATCACCGTCCATGAACAGCTGGAGCTTTTTTCGCAACCCTTCTTGTGCAAACAGTCCTGTGGAATCCGCAGAAGGTCGAAGCAGGACTTTTCGCAACGCTGCCGCCAAGGCGGAATCGGGGATCTTCCAAGATGTGACGTTGCTCCCAATGGCTTCGCCAAGCAGTTCGGCGGCACTGTAAGCCGCCAGCAAACGCAGTCCAGCGGTGTAGCCGCGCAAGGCCTTTTCGCTGTACCCATATGCATGCACGGCTTCAAAGTGCGCAGCCAAGCGATACCTTGCGCAGAAGCGGTTGAGTTGCCTTCTGGTGGCTGCCGGGCAAAACCTGTCCTCCCCCTCGCGACACTTCGCGCAAAACAACTTCCAACCAACCAAGTGATGAACATTGGTCTTCATGCAGTCGCCTTTGCTTCAGCCTCTTGCTCCAAGTACACCCAGTCGACAATGTCGTCGCTGGGGATGTAGCCGGCCACCAGTTGCTGCATCATCAGGCGGATCACGCCCACGTCGTTCACGTTCAGGGCCATTTCCAGGGCGGTGAGCTTGGCCTCGAACTCGGCCCAGGGGATGAAATCCTCATGGGCCTTCATAATGCGGGGGTGTACGGTGGGCTTGGGGTTGTCGCCGATCAGCAGTTCTTCGTAGAGCTTTTCGCCAGGGCGCAGGCCGGTCACCGCGATCTCGATGTCGCCCTCGGGGCTCTGTTCGTCTTTCACCGTCAGGCCCGAGAGTTCGACCATGCGCCGCGCCAGGTCCATGATCTTCACGGGCTGGCCCATGTCGAGCACGAACACGTCGCCGCCTTTTGCCATGGCGCCGGCCTGGATGACGAGCTGAGCCGCTTCTGGGATGGTCATGAAGTAGCGCGTGACTTCCGGGTGCGTCAGGGTGATGGGCCCGCCGTCGCGGATCTGCTGGCGGAACTTCGGCACCACCGAACCCGACGAGCCCAGCACGTTGCCAAATCGCACCATGCTGAACTTGGTGCCGCCTGTTCCGACTTTTCCACCCGCGACCGCCTGGGTGGCCGACTGTGACGCTGCCAAGGCCTGCAGCGCCATTTCAGCCAAGCGCTTGCTGGCACCCATCACGTTGGTGGGCCGCACGGCCTTGTCGGTGCTGATGAGCACAAAGTCGCTCACGCCGTTTTCTGCGGCGGCTTGGGCGGTACGCAGCGTGCCCAGCACGTTGTTCTTGATGCCTGCGGCCGGGTTGTGCTCCACCAGCGGCACGTGCTTGTAGGCGGCGGCGTGGTAGACCGTGTGCGGGTGCCAAGTGGACATGATCTCGCGCATGCGATCGTCGTCTTGTACCGAGGCCAGCAGAGGCACCAGAACGGGTGGCGTGGCAACGTCTAGCCCAGCCAGTTTTTCTTCCAGCTCCTGGTGAATGGCGTAGAGAGCGAATTCGCTCTGCTCGATCAGCAGCAGCCTGGCCGGGCCCACCGCCAGGATCTGGCGGCACAGCTCGCTGCCAATGGAGCCGCCCGCTCCGGTCACCAGCACCACTTTGCCGGTGATGTTTTTGGCCAGCAGGATGTGGTTGGGTGCCACCGGCTCGCGGCCGAGCAGGTCGTCGATATCCAGCTCGTGCAAGTCCGAAATGCTCACCTTGCCCTGGGCCAGGTCGGTCACGCTGGGCAAGGTGCGCACCGCTACGTGTGCGTTGCGAATCTGGCTCAGGATCTCGTTACGGCGGCGGCGCGAGACACTGGGCATGGCCAACAACACAGTGCGCACGCCCTGCGTCTCAACCAGCCCCCGCAAGTCCATCGGGCTATGTATCGGCAAACCATTCAGTACATGCCCATGCAGGCGATCGTCGTCATCCAAAAAGGCCACGACCCGCATCTCATGGCCGTGGGCCATCGCCTGTGCCAATTGCCTGCCTGCTTGTCCCGCACCGTAGATCACCGCCTTGGGCAGGTTCATTCGCTGAAAAATATTCTGGTACAGGCCGCCCAACCAATAGCGCGCCAGCGCGCGCGAGGCGCCTACCGCCAACAGCAGAAGCAAGGGTTGGATGATGCCCACACTACGCGGCACACCAGACAGCCCAATGGCCGTCACCACCGACGCATACAGCAGACCATACAGGGCAAAGGCCCGCAGCACCATCTGCATCGCCGCCGTGCCCGAGTAACGGAAGATCACCCGGTAAAATCCATGCGTAATGAACAGCGGCAAGGCGATGAGCCACGACGCGGCTATCGCCCACATAGGCTGGAATAAGCCTTCGCCTGACAAACGCACCCACTCATCCAGACGCAGGTAAAACGCGATCCACACCGTCAAGACGATCAAGCTGGCATCCAAGGCCAGCGCTACCGCGCGCTTGGCGGAGCGTGGCAGGGCCAGCAAGGGAAGCGCCAGTTTTGTCAGCGGCATGTATTAGCTCCTCACGCGCTGATCGTCGGGCAACCAAGAGTCGGGCCTGCCGCCCCCCAACCACAAAACCGCCAACACCAACGGCAAATAGGCAGCCACCACAAACGCCACCGACCCGGCCGGCCATTGCACACACGCCCAGGCCCAAGGCGCGAGCCACAGCCCGTTGACTGCAACCACGAGCAAGGTCACCGCGCGATGCCCCGCCTTGCGGCCACCCTGCCACCGCCGGGACAAGCGTTGGTAGGCATGGCTGCGATGCGCTTCATACCAACGTTCCCCGCGCAGCATGCGGGTGAGCAGCGTGACGGTTGCATCGGTCACAAAAACAGCCGCCAGCACCAGCCAGGCCGCGTAACTCAACCAACCGGCTTGAACAGACAGCAGCGCGAGCGCGAACACCATAAACGCCAGCCAGGTGCTGCCCACATCGCCCATGAAGATTTTGGCGGGCGGCCAGTTGAGCAGCAAAAAACCCACCGTTGCCGCTGCCACGCACAGCATTAGCATCCAAACGGGGCTGTGAACCGCCTGCGGGTCGGCCCACATCGCCATCGCCGCACCGGCCAGCAACATGAAGATAGCCTGCATCCCGGCAATGCCGTCGATACCGTCCATGAAGTTGAACAGGTTGATCCACCACACGCCAGCCAGCAGCAACAGCCCAAACAGCACCCAGCCAGTCACCTGAAACGCCAGCCCACCGCTCAAGGCCAATGCGGGCAAATCACCCAGCGCAATCAGCCCCCCTGCGCAAACCACCACCTGCACGCCGAAGCGCACCCGAGCCGGCAGGTGCGCCATATCGTCGCGCAACCCCACGGCAGCCAGCACGGCAGCGAGCCCGAGCAACAACCCACCGACCATCCAGCCAGAGAGCAGCACCAAGGCGATACCGGCAAGGCTGCCAGCCACCACAATGCCCAGACCGCCGCCATTCGGGGTTGGGCAGTCATGCGATGAGCGGTGATTGGGCATTTGCACTAGGCGCAGCGCCTCGGCACGGCGAAGCACCCACGCCGCCACGCCCCAGGCCAGCAGGGCGGTCGTCGCGAGCAAGACCAACAGGGTCACCAACAGGCTCATCGCGGCAAATCCTCCGCTACCAGCGCAAAACCCCTGGGCTTGAAGCCAAAATCCCGTGCTGCCTCTGCGTGGTCGAACACCAGGTCCCGGTTCATGCGCTCGGCCATGGCCGCCGACCAGTGCCGATAACGCGGCAAGCGCCGCAGCACGGCTACCGCCAGGCGGAAGGCCCACAGCGGCAGAGTCACCAAACGCGCCGGGCGGCCCAGCGCCGCAAACACGCGCGCCACCATCTCGCGGTAAGCCAGCGTTTCGCCACCCGATAGGTTATAGGCCCGGTTTGCCGCCCCCGGCGCCTGCAAAGCGACCACGCAAGCCGCCGCCACATCCTCGGCATGGATGGGTTGGCGCAGGCCCTGGGCGGAACCGAACAATGGAAAAAAAGCAAAGCGGCGGATAAAGCGCGCCATCTCGCTGATGTTTTTGTCCCGCCCCTGGCCATAAATCAGCGTGGGCCGCAAAACCACCCACTCGATGCCTCGGCTCTCAGCCCACGCCTGCACTCGCGCCTCCGCATCGATCAGCTTTGCCGCGATGGCGTTCTCTGCCGTATCGCCAGAGCCGACTTTCGTGAAACGGCTGGTGGAAGACAGCGCCACCACCCGCCGCGCGCCACTGGCCTCGATGAGCGGAAAATAATCCGGCAACACCCAGATTGGGGCCACACAAATCCAGTGACTGTTGGTGCACGCTATATCGGTGCCTTTGGTGCCAGGCGTAGCTAGCTGCCTCCAGTCGACAGCGCCACCTTGAATCGCTACCCGTTTTTCACGACTGAAGGCGATAGCACTCCGTCCCATCTCCTCCAGTTTGGCTAGAAGACAGCCACCAACGAGACTACTTGCCCCCAGGACGCCGACCTTCTGATCAGGCACGCGCGCCTCCTCTGAGCGCACCCTTTATTTGCGCCAATGCCAACCGTGTAGCGAAGTACGTGGACACCAAGCCAAAACGCAACCAGACACCCAATACAACCAGCCACCAAAGCAGACCCGGGTACTGCTTTCTGAAAAACTTGTTATAGAAGCGCAGCATGCCGTGGTGCTTGTGCCACTCCACAAAAAACGGCCTACTACGGCTACATGCTCCCCAGACGTGGATCACCCTGGCATCCGGGACGAAGACCACACGCCAATTTTTCAGCCGAAACCGCATGCACCAATCCAGGTCTTCGCAATGCAGGAAATATCCTTCGTCCCATAAACCAACATCCTCCAGTGCTTCGCGTTTGACGAGCATGCAGGCACCAGAAATGGCCTCCACGGGGGTGGGGGTAAGCGGTAGCGGCTCCTTATGGAGCAAAAAATCAGAGAACAGAGAGGGAAACCACTTGCCCAGGTGCGACAAGCCGAAGGCCCGCATGAATGCACGCCTGGGCGTGGGAAAGACTCGGCGCCCACCCGGCTGCTCAGAGCCATCCGGGTTACAAAGCAGCCCACCCACCATACCGATTGAAGAGTCGCTTTCCAGCACGTCCATCATGCGCCGCAAGCTACCCACGGCAAGCACGCTGTCTGGGTTGAGGAACAACAGGGTGCTGGCGTTGGAAGCGCGCGCCCCCATATTGCAAGCAGCAGCAAACCCCAGGTTCTGGCCGTTTCGAATAATGGTGACGCGCACATCGCTGATTGAGGCGGACAAATGGGCAAGGCTGTCGTCGTGCGAATCGTTGTCTACTACAAAGACATGCCTCACTTGTTCTGACAAGACTGATTGAACGCATTCCGTGAGAAGCCGGCCTGCGTTGTAATTGACTATGACGACATCACAATCATGGGAGGAGGTTTGCCGCATCAAAACGAGCCTCCCATGTATTTTGGATTGCGAACGCACTGGCATCACCTGCATCTCCACAAAATTGGATCGCAGAATCAGCCATGGCAGGAGCATCGCTCACGGATTGAGTGATAAACACACCGCGTTCGCCCGTGCGTAGGCTCATTTCACCGAAATCCGTCGAGATCACAGGCAACCCGAGTGCTCGATACTCATAGTATTTGATTGGGTCCACTGAGGCAGTGAGCGCATTCTTCTTGAATGGGATCAGTCCGACATGGAACTCCGCCATGGCCTTCAGCGCCTCTGCATGACCACAAGCGGGCATCAAATGAACATTGCCGGGCAACTTTCTAGGCGGTGGCTGGAACACGGGTCCAATCAGACGGATTGCACCGTCCGGTCTAGCCTCTGCCAAGGCGGATACCATGTCCCAGTCAAACCAAGACGCAATGGTCCCGACATAGCCGAAGACCTTTTTCTCGGAAGATATCGATGCTGGTCCCACTGACCGAATAGCCGACAGATCGAGAGCGTTGTGGACCAAGCGCACATCTTTATGAAAATCCATCCACCGAGATTTGAGCGCAGAACTCGATGCCAGGATGACATCCACCCGCTGTGCGATTTCACGCTCTCTTCGCATCAGGGCAAAGCGGGAAATACCTGCATAGAAAGCCGGAAAGTCATCCATTGCATCGTACAAAGATGAAAAGTCGCGCAAGCGTTTGAGTAGCTCCAGCGCAAGCACCGAAGGCTTGCCAATAGCCAGCAGGGTTCTGCCGCCTGTCACAAAGTCGCCAATCGTGCGCATATGGCCCTGCCACATCAGCCCGTTCACCCATCCAGAACCCGGTATGGGCTCAATGGGTAGCCCGCCCGGTTTCATCAATGTGAGCCAAGTTGGTGGGCTAGTGTGTGGACTCGCTGAAGCGGACAGACGCGAACGCCGAAGATCTCTCCAACCAGGAAAACGAGTGGGGTAAGGGTCAACCCACAGGACAGGCTCGCCTGTACGGCCATGGAACCACTCGACAAACTTATGCGGCCGCTGGGCGAAACTCTCCCAAGGGACCGGCGACAGGTATACCAGGCGCATCAGGTGAAATGCTCACGCAGCGTCTTCACGATACGTTCTGCGGCATGCCCATCGCCATAGGGCGATACACCCCGCGCCATGGCTTTGTAGGCGGTTTCATCATCCAGCAAGCGCTGCGCCTCTTCGACGATACGGTCGTAGTTTGGCCCAACCAACTTGACCACACCTTGCTCAACAGCCTCCGGACGTTCTGTCTCGTCACGTAGGACCAACACAGGCTTGCCAAGGGCAGGAGCTTCCTCCTGCACGCCGCCTGAATCTGTCAGGATGAGGTATGCGCGCTTCATCGCAGCGATGAAAGGTGCGTAGTCCAGCGGTTCGCACAGCGTGAAATTCTGCAGCCCAGCCAAGAACTCGTGGGCAACATCCTTGACGTTGGGGTTGGGATGAACCGGATAGAGGAACTGCACTTCCGCGTTGTTTTCGGCGAGGGTCCGCAACGCACGACAAATTTTGCGGAACGGCTCGCCGAAATTTTCTCTACGGTGGGACGTCACCAAGACCAATCGCTTGGCGGGATCCAGCGGGACAGCAAGCTCCAGATCCTTGGCAGCTGTCATCAACAACGCGTCGATGACGGTATTGCCAGTCACGATAATTTCAGAATCCGCCACGCCCTCCTTGAGCAAATTCTGTCTTGAGCCTTCCGTAGGTGCAAAGTGCCAGCGGGCAAGCTTTCCCGCAATCACCCGATTGGCTTCTTCTGGAAACGGGTTTTGCATGTCCCAGGTACGCAACCCGGCCTCGACATGCCCAATCGGAATGCGGTGGTAGAAGCAAGCCAACGCGACCGTCATGACCGTGGTTGTGTCGCCTTGTACTAAGACCGCATCTGGCTTCTCGGCTTGCAAAACATCGTCTAGTTCAAGCAGCAAGCGAGCTGTCAATGTTGTGAGCGCTTGGTTCGGACGCATAATGTTTAGATCGATATCAGGATCGATACCAAAGAACTCATTGACTTGATCCAGCATGTGCCTGTGCTGGGCGGTTGCAAGCACCCGCACATTTGCCCACGGCTCTTCTTTTAGGGCCAGAATGACAGGCGCCATTTTGATGGCTTCAGGGCGAGTTCCGATTACTGTCAATATTTTTTTCATTGCTTTAACCGCAAACTTGATTCAACAACGTTTCCCAGTCGCTAATAAAGCGCTCAGCTGAAAAGTTGCCCCTCAACCTACACAAAACACTCTCTGTATTCGAGTGATTGTCGAGCAAATACTCAATGCGGCTTGCAAGGGAATTTAAATCCCCTAGTTGAAAAGTAAATAAATCCCCAGCATCGGCCACCAAATCCAAATGAGCACCTATATCAGACAAAACAGGTGGAAGGAGTGATGAAATTGCCTCGGCTGCGGATAAGCCAAAAGACTCTTCTCGTGACGGAGATACAAATACCCCCCCAACTCTTCGAACGGACTCCATTAATGAAGATGCAGAATGAAAGGGTATCGGAGGGATCATAACGACGGTTCCACCAAGCCCCCTCTTTACTATTTCGCTCTCAACATCGATTTCAACAGACTTCGGACCGCACAATATGAGCAAAAACTCCCCTTTACGCCTGCTCTCAATGATTTGAAATGCATCAAGCAGCGCAATCGGATTTTTAAGTTTATCCATTCGACCAAAAAAAAGAATTGGTCTTCGCGTCCACTCTGGAAGACCGATATGCTCACGGGGCTGATACTCCTCAATATCCCAAGGTACGAAATTAGCAAGCTCAAGAACAGGGGCAGGAAGAAAAGGAAATTCATTCCTGACGAGGTCACTGAAACGAGACGATGGAGTTGCAACAACTCGGCACTCACTCGGCAAAGCTGAAAGATACCGCCTGTTTTCAGCATAGCCCGTGTGACACTCTACAATATAGCGCTGGCTGCTGGAGTTAAGCTCAGAAAAAAGCTGGGGACAATCCACAAGAGAGACAACCTCGTACGAACTGTCAAGCGACGGCACAACCGATGCGACACTATCAAGGCCATACTTTTTAAGCGCAGCGCTAAAACTCTTAAGTCCCCCTCCATCAGAAAGGAAAAAAAAGTCAACATGCACTCCCGGAAGAAAAGTCTTAAAGGCCATAGTGCGATTAATAAAAACTCGCTCACAGCCACCAAATGTTGCCCAAGGATAAGCAAAACATATCTTAGTCGTCATATTCGCCAGAACTTATTTTTCATACAAAGAAAAGAGACTTTTTCTTGATGACGCAAGACTCAGCAAACTATCAAAACGAGCCTCCCATGTTGTCTTTCTCAAGAAGTCCTCAAGGCCATCTATGCTTGTAGCATCAGCAATCGCCTGAGCAATTTTCTCTCGTATATTTGACTTCGTAGCAAAATAAGTTTTCGGATAATCTTTTAAATGACCAATACCTGTGACTACCACTGGCAGGCCGAAATACAAGTACTCATAAATCTTTATTGGATCAACCGCATCGGACAAGTCTGATTGGACAAACGGAATAATTCCAACCTCCCAACGTGAGACATAGGAGTGCAAGTCAGCGGGAACAACCTTTCCCACCAACGATATGTTGTTAAATTGAGCTATCTTTTTGCGAACCCACTCGGGCTCACCGTACCCAATGATTTCGAAATTATAATTCGAATCTTGAGTAGCCAGAGAAAATAGAAGATCCCAATCAAACCAAGCGTCGGTTAGATGACCGAAATACCCAATTACAACACATTCACCCCGCCCATTCCCCGCAATTCCTTTTTTGTCGACACCCAAGACCATTGGAGAATATCCATTACCAATAATAGCGATATCCGTTCTGATATGATCAAACTTTCGCTTTAGCGCAGGCGAGACTGCAGATACGAAATCTGCTTTTAGTATGAGTTCCTGCTCAAGAGTTTTTTCATACCAAGGCGCCTGCCCCGTTCTGAAAAACTCCTCCCATTCATCCATAATGTCATAAATCACAACACCACCCTTTGAGCGCCATGTATCTACGGTTTCAGTAAATTGGCGAGCAGGCATCGTAATTACATAATGACCAACCTTATTCTCCAAAGATAGGGCATTACAACCATTCAGAAATTGATACAACGGAACTTGAATAACATTAGGAAATACCTCCCCACACCCCTTCGAAAGAACATCTTTGGGCGACCACTGCCAAGCAATATAGAGCACCAAAAATCCTCTTGCGGAATAATGCTTTGCGGCATTTATGGGTCGCTGGTTTACGAGCTCATCGAACTCAAAAGCGCAAGGAATAACTGCAATTTTGTCGACTTCTTTTGCCCGAGCAACCCATGGGATTAAGAGATCTGAATCAAGCGAGTCATTTGAGACTGAAGAAACTATATTTTCACTACGCAAACGAAAACGCTTTGCAACAAACTGATGTCTCGGTTTGTTCAACAACATACGTAGTCGCTCTGGTAAACTCCAATAAATGGATTTAAAAAGCGAGTACCGTGCATTTTCGTGTGTAGATGCAATCATTAACCGCTTCACTATTCGCATAGGTGAGGTGGTCTGCCCCCTGAAAAGTGGTCCTCCCTGAAGTAGGCTATTGAGCCGT
>NZ_JBQYLP010000111.1:0-10716 GCF_052683555.1 Burkholderia sp. BC1 | reverse complement strand
AGACTGATCACGTTCGCCGAAACGATTGATCACCATCGCCGAAATCCGCACCCAGGCCGGCTTTCGGTAGAACCAGAGCCGCTTGAGCTCGTCGCGTAACACGTAGACGCATAACAGCGCCTGATTGGCCGCCAGCAATTCCTTCAGGTGCACGGCCTGATCCGGCTTGAGGTTGTGGCGGTTGCGCAGCAACAGCCAGCGGCTGGACTTCAGAACCTTGCGGGCTGGCTTGTCATGTCGGAGTTGATTGGCCTGATCGACCCGCACCCGATCGATCACTTCGCGGCCGTACTTGGCCACCACGTGGTACAGGTCGAAGACGATTTCCGCCTGCGGACACTGTTCCCTGATTTCGAGTTCATAGGCCGTGGTCATGTCGATCGCGACCGCTTCGATACGCTTGGCCGCGCCTTCGGGAAGCTGTTCGAAGAAGGCCCGGGCCGTCTCACGCGAGCGTCCCGGTCCGATCCAGAGTACTTGCCGGCTGATCGGGTCGACCACCACCGTGGCGTAGCGATGACCTTTATGCAGCGCGAACTCGTCCATCGCCAGATAGCGGATCGTTGACCAATCGGGCTCGCTCACGCGCGCCCGCAGGCGCATCTTGTCGATCGATTTGACCGTGTGCCAGCCCAGATCGTAGAAGGCCGCCACCGCCTGTACGCTGGCCGCTTGCAGCAGTTTCTCGCAAGCCTTGGCGAAGCGCTCCGTCACTCGCTGGTAACGGCCCAACCACGCCAGCTTCTCCAGTCGCGGGCCGCCGCAGCGTTCGCACCAGACCCGGCGACGAGGCACATGCAACACCACCCGGTATTCGAATAGCGGCAAGTCACGCACCCGACGAACCGTCGTCTCGTGGATCTGCTGGCAGCGTGCCCCACATTGCTCGCAGTACATGATCTTGCTGACCGGCTTCAAATACAGCGACAGCGTGCGGCCTTCGCCTTCCGGCCATTCCACACGCTCCAGTCGGTAATCCGTCCAGCAGCCCAGTGCCTGAAGTGCCTTTCGATCGAGCAATTGCATCTCCTGACGTCCTTAAAGTCAGGCGTCAGGTTACGCAATCGCTCTCAAACCCTCCACGGTTTCCTGCGATGAACCTTTTTTTTCGTCCAGCGTTTCGCGGCGGCCGCGAAAGCCGCGCGAAATCGTTCACGTTTTGGACGTCCGTCGCAGCATAGGCCCGCAAGAATAGACGCAAGCCGCACGTGCGGTTAGTCAACCAGAAAGGATCCACATGAGCACGATCAACGAAGAAGCGCACGTCGGCACCGATACCGCGGACGTGGCACCTGGCCACGTGGCCGTACTCCCGCCGGCGGGCGACGAAGTATCAGCAGTCAAGGGTAGCTTGGTTGAGGGTGACGCCCGGCAGACGACCGACGGCGCGGACGATGGTGAAGTCGAGCGGGAACTCGACGAGATGGAGAATTCGGCCAACGTGTTGCAGCGCGAAGGGCTGATCAGCATCGATGAAGCGAAGCAGAAGCTCGAAGAGGTGGCGCGCACCCGCACGCTGTTCCGCGACCTGTCGCCCGCAGAGCGCGCGCGAATCATCCAGCGGCGTCGCGAGATCGGTCGCGAGCTGATGAACAAGCAACTGTCGGGCGCCGCGGTCGTGACCGCGCGGGTCACGATGAAACACACGCGCCTTCGGCCGCTGTTCGAGCAGTGGTGGCCGTACCTGAACCGGATGACGATCAACATGCAGCGATTCGGTCGCGCGACGTACGGCGCGAACGAGCAGGGGATCGTCAGCACGTGGTTCGAGAAGCAGCTCGACCAGCTCGAAGCCTATGTGAACGAACAGCTCGACGTCGCGCAGGGCTTCCGCGTGAAGACCGAAACGGAGATGCGCGATCGCGGCGAGACAGTCTTCGCGCCGACCGTGACGAAACCGTCGCTCGATATCGAAGTCGAGGCATATTCGCGGTTCTCGATGCGCCTGCTCTCCGTGATCCTGAAGTTCGACGAGGTTATGGATCACTTCGATTTCCTCGTCTGGAACGGGATTCGTGACCAGTCCGACGTCGACGACGAGACCGCGCGCTTCCTGCGCAAGTTCCACCCGGTCGGCCTGCGCGGCTACACGACCCACCTGAAGCTGATGAACACCGTTCGCGGTAACTGATCGGGAAGACCGGTGCCATGCTCGACGAGTTGAATCCCCAACAGCGCGAGGTGGCACTTCTGCGCCGCCACTGCCTCGCGATCGCGTGCCCGGGCGCGGGCAAGACCAAGATGAGTGCGACGAAGGCCGCGTTCTTGCTGCAGGACCCGACGGCGGTGGTTGGCGCCGTCACCTTCAGCAAGGATGCGGCCGTCGAACTTCGCGAGCGCATTCTCGCGCTGGCGCCGCAGGATGCGAAACGCCGGCTGATCGCCGGCACTTTCCACTCGCTCGCGTACAAGCAGCTGCAACGGCCCGGCCGCGGGCGGCCGGACATCGCATCGGAAGGCGATCGCCTCGGGATGCTTGGGCGCGTGCTTGCCGAGCTCGGGTATGACTGGAAGGTCGAAGAGGCTGTGCCGATCATCGAGCGGATCAAGACGAACTTCGGTCGAGCTGATGAGGGTTCGGCCGAGGCCACGCTCTACACCGCTTACCAGGACGCGCTCGAACGCAACGGCAAGATCGACTTCCAGGACATGTTGCGCCTCGCCGTCGAGCGGATGCAGAGCGAGGACATCAAGCCGTATCGGTTCACCGATCTGCTCGTCGACGAGTTCCAGGATACGGACCCGCTGCAGTTCCGGTGGGTCGAGCTGCACGCGCGCGCGGGCACGCACGTCACGGTCGTGGGCGACGACGACCAGAGCATCTACGGGTTCCGGGCCGCACTCGGCTTTCGCGGCATGGAGAGCTTTGCGAGCACGTTCGAGGCGCAACGCGTGGTGCTGGGTAGCAACTATCGCTGTCGCGCGGAGATCCTGGCGGCCGCCGACCGGGTGATCCAGAACAACGTCGATCGGATGCCGAAGATCCTTCATGCCGCGCGGGGCGCTGGCGGGGCGATCGCGGCGCGGCGGTTCGACGATGAGTATGGCGACGCGGTGGCCGCCGTCGAGGCGCTTCAACCGAGACTCGCTGCCGGCGCAAGCTGCGCGATCCTCGCGCGAACGAACCGGATCCTCGATCCGATCGAGGCTGTGTGCCGATCGCACGGCGTGCCGTACTACCGGGCGTCGGGCGGATCGGTGCTCAACAAACCGCAGGCCGCGCTGATGTGCAACCTGCTGCAGGTGGTCGAAGGCCACAAGCAGAACGGCATCGACGCCGTCCTGGGCTACATGGGCATGAGCTCCTACGACCTCGGCGCGTTGCACAAGCGCATGGGCGCCGCCTTCGTCCAGATGCAAAAACAGGAGCTCGTCGGCCTCGGGCTGCGCGATGACACCGCGACGGCATATCGGGCCTTCATGAAGCGGCTGGGCGAGTGGCAGGTGCTCTGCCAGAGATCGTTCCACTCGCTCGCCTTGGAAGGCGTCTACGAATGGATGATGACGTATGCCAAGGGTGACGTCGCGATTCGGGCGATCCAGTGCATTTACGACATAGTGAGTCGCCTGAACGGATCCTTTACCGAGCGTATCGAGTTCCTGAAGCGCGACAACAACAAGCCTGGCGACGGCGTCCTGGTGCTGACGACGATGCACAGCTCGAAGGGGCTCGAGTACGACCACGTGTGGATCAGCCGATCGGAGGAGGGCGTGGTGCCTGATGAAAAGAGCCCGGAATCGGAGGAGCGGCGCCTTTTCTACGTCGCGATGACGCGCGCTCGCGATAGCCTGACCATCTCGTCGATCAAGAAGAACCCCGTCTCGCGTTTTGTGATTGAGTCCGGGATCGAACAGAATTCGGCCGCATGAGGCGGCCGGACTGGGGCGACTTCAGACCTGTCACTCGCCCTTGTTTACCGATACGAGAATACGGCACAGAATCGCGGGTGTCGGCCGGGAGGGAGGTGCGTCGGTCGCGGTCGTGATGTGGCTACGAAACTCCGACCTTCTCACGTCTCGAGCGCCGGATCCGAACCGCCACCGCGAACGCGCTGCGATTGAGGTAAAGGGTTGTCACTGAACCGAGTTGAAGCACCACGGACGCCAGAGCGAGATCGATAACAAATCCATAGAAGTAGAGCAATGCCCATTCGATGAGATCCCATTGATCGAAGCTGATCGGGAAAAAGTCCCATTGTCTGGTCCATACGCCGGTGACGGCTCGAACGCAAAAGTAAGCTGCGGTTTGTATGACCCAGGCGATTTGCGAGCTCACGTCGTCTTGGAAGAAGGGCACGAGACTCCAGAGGATGTATCCCGTGAAGATGATCACCGGGATCGTCCAAGCACATGCAACAGTGATGTCAGTAACGCGATGAAGCCGGCGGAGCGTCGTCATTGAGCGGCACCTCGGGATTCGAGACGCTCGGCTGCGGCCTCGCGATCGGTGGGTGTGTTTTCGATCACAAGCTCGCGAGATACGCGACGGAGTTGGCCATTGAGTGCGGCGTGCTGGCCGAGCCGGATCGTGCCGCAATAGAACACGTTCCCGAGCACACGGCCGTTGATTTCGAGCATGTCGCGAGCATGGACGTCGCCCTCCACGAGCCCATCGATCCGGACGATTTCGCCCTGAACCTTGCCCTTGACGATACCGCCGGCCCCGACGTGCAGCAGGCCCTCGGTGGAAATGATGTCGCCGTTTGCGAGGGCGAATACGCTCAGGCCATGGTCGAGGATCATGTTGCCTTCGACGACCAGGCCGGGCATGAGGACCGTCACGTTGTTCGGTTTCGCTTTCATGGTGTGCCTCTTTCAGAACAGTGGAACGTCGCCGGTCTTGGCGGGCGTCGAAGATTTCGGGGAGTGCTCGGTCTTCGTGGGTTCGTTATGCGGTGTGGATGCTGTCGCCTCGGTGGTAGCCGGCTCCTGGCGCGGCCGAACCGGTGCACGATGGAGCCTGCGCGGGGCGGGTTTTGGCTGCTCAGTCGGCTGCGCCGTGGGCGGTGCCGCGACGGGTGCTGACGTCGCTGCGGGCGGTGTCGGCGGGGGCGTTTGAACGGCTGTGACCTGTCGCTGGCTTGCGGCCGGATTCGAGGCCGCGCGCGCGGCTCGGATCGGCGACGTGGCGGCCCTTTCCAAATCGGTCACGGGCGCAGCGGCGCTAGCCGATGGCGCCGATCCGTCAGCGTCCCCGGTCCGCAGCGCTTGCACGTCGACGCGGGGCCGGTCGGCCGGCATGCCGGCGGTCGGCTCGGTAAAGTCCGCACTGGTGAGCGGCCGTTGGGAGCCGCGCGTCGTCGAAGCCGCTGAGGGCGCCGGAGGAGTGACCGGAGTTTGTGTGGTCGACCGCTCAACGTGTACGACCGCCTGCGGCGGATGGAGCGCGTGCCAGAGCTTCGCCGCGCTGACGCCCGTGAGTCCCGCCCCCGCTACGACAGCAAGGACGATCGCGGCCGGCCGGCCGAGTTTTCGACCGGTAGAAGAGAGTCGAGCGGTGACGCGCTCGCGCGTCGATTCCTGTCGGTCAGGAGCAGGGAGCGCCCGGACGTGGCTGTTGATGTCGATGACGACCGGTTGCGACGAGTATTGGGCATGTAGCGCCTGGATCTCTCGAATGTCCAAGATTTCCTCCGTGGATGATCGGCATACCGCGACAGCGTTTGAAGGCGCGGCAGGCTCAAGACGAGCTTATTCACCGGATTTCAATGTCAAGCCGGTGGCGTCGTGCTGCAGGTGCTGTCGCGTCAGTCTCGTGCGGAGCCGTCGGCGTCGTATCGGTCGTTGTCCGGGATGCACACGGTTCTCACGTGCAGGATCCGGCCCTCGGCGTTCTTGAGGATGTTGGCCCGGTCCTGCGGCGTGATTTTCTCCGCGAGCTGCGCCTCCATCGACGCGACGAACAGGCGGTCGTATTGAGTCAGGCACCTGACCAGCAGGCCGGCCAGCGGCCGCGTCACCTTCAATTCGATCTGTTCGTAAGGGAAAGTGAGCGCGCGCGCGTTGTGCCGTTCGACCCACGCGGTGGCTTTCCGCATCCAGTCGGCGGTTTCCCTCAGGGCGGTCTGGACGGCCAGTACCTTGCCGCCGCGCGCAACGGCGATCTTGGCCGCGCAGAAGTTGTAGTCGCTTCGGATGAACGTGCGTGCGAAGACAGAGCTGTAGTGCAGGATCGTGACCGCATCGGAATCCGGCACGATCTTGTCGATACGGCTGTCGCTCGTCAGGCGCTGGATTGGCTTCAATCCGGTCGACGTGGCGAGGCGCACCGGCGACTCGTCGGTGGGCGGGGTGTTTTGCGTGGGCGTGTCAGGTTGCCCGCGCCCTTCGTGCGGTGGTTCGAGAACGGCAGACATGATTTTTTCGGGTGGTCTCTCTCATCGATGATTCTGAGCGAGGCACTTGATGTGCGTACCGGCAAAAGCGAGCCTGTTTTCGTGAGCTTTTCGGGGAATGCGGGCGGAGATATTCGCGATACTGACTCTACTTCTCGCGTCCCTGACGCATCGACCTTGACTTCGCTGGCCGAAGTCCATCTTTTGTACAAGCCGTGCCTATGGGCATGCTCCGACTGGTTGGCAACCAGTGTGGAATTCCTTTCTGATGAGCGCCTCGCCCGTGCTCCCCATTTCAGTCATAAAACTCGTTGCTGGCCGCATTCAATTGCGCCGCGACGTCGTTCGACCCCGGACATCGGGTGTCTCTCTCCAGGCCTCTGTCTGGGTAGAACGACTGTAGTCGACTGAGCCGTGAACCTGCGTCGGAATGGCACTTCCGAAAATGGGCTGTAGCACAGCGTGACCATGCTGTGCGAGGACGACCTAACGTCCTTTCTATGAGCCGACCGGCTCCCTGAGCACCACGTCCCCGGAAGGGACGTGGTGCTTGGGTCATTTAACCGAATCCGCGAAGCGCGTTCCTCTGCCGAGGAACGCGCTTTTTTTTCGTCTTTTTTCTGTCCCGGAGGTGCGTGTGCTTCCCAATCGTCTCAATTCCCGGATTGCCGACGTGATCAGTCAAACGATCGCCGAGGAAAGGTCGACCACCGACACGACGACACCCGCCTGGCGGGAGCGTTGCGAAGTGGCCCAGGTCGCGATGTTCACCGACTCCGACCGCCGGATTTTTCTGTCCAGTATCGCCAACCGCCGCGGAGAGGCGGCTGCCAACGCGCTCGAGCAATCGGCGGATGCGTTGCGTACCCAGGCGATCTTCAAACTTGCAAGGAAACCATCATGAATGCAGTTGTCAGTTTGGCAGGCGGCCCCGTACGGAGCGTCGTCGAAGAGCGGGCGATGCGCCCGCCCGTGATCGGGAAGATCCGGCCCGGCATCAAGGTACTTACGTCGTCAGCCCGGGGCAATCCGGATGCGGTTGCGCTGTACGAAGCGATGGTGGCTGCCGGCGACTCGTTCGAGACGATCGGCAAGGCGATCGAGTCCCGTTGTCGACTCAGGAATGCGCTGGCGCCGCGTAACACCGACTACTTCACCTGCCGGCGCTCGGACTTCAACAATCCGGCCGTCGCTGACGAGATTCTCCGGCTCTACGGTGAGGATCGAGGGCAGGGCATCCGGCTCTACCGCTTCCCCGTCCTATTCGCCTTCAACGACTGGATGCAAAACATCCCGAATGAGATGGCGGCGTGGGGCTCGAGCGGTCGGAAGTACTTCTCGCAGTACGGACCCGATGGTCTGCGCTACTGCAAGACGTATGCGAAGGTCGAGCGCGATCCGCGGGCGCAGCGTGCGACTCGCCATTTCGGCGGCCGCGACGTGATTTTCCGGCAGGATGATGCGATTCCCGATGGCATCTGCAACCCCGAGCAATGCCCGCAGTACCAAAGCCGGCAATGCAACCTCGGTGCCCAGTTCATCTTCGCCATTCCCGATATCAAGGGACTGGGTTTGATTGAACTTCCGACGAACTCGATCTACGTCCTGCAGAAAGCATACGCGGCGATGAAGACGGTCCAGCTGGCTCGCGGCAAGCTGACGGGCACGAAGTTCTGGATCTCGAAGCGGGAATTCGACATCACGCGTATCAACGAGGCGGGCGACGCGGTGCGTCAGATGCAGATGCTGACCGTGCTCGATGCGGATATCGACATTGGTGCACTGCTCGACGGTGCCGAGGACGCCACGGCAGCGATCGAAGGCGCCGGGCGCCCCACACTGCCTGACTCTGGCAGCACAGTGATTCAGCTTCACCCGTCGGAGGGAGAAAGCCCCGCCATGCGCGCTGATCAGGCTGTAGCCGGCGACGGTCCACCCGAGTCGATGGACGAAAAGCGCCATCGCGTGCAGGACCTGCTGCAGCGCCTTCGCTTCGTTGAGGAAGACCAGCGCAAGGCCTTTCGCATCTACGGCCACTTCCGATTCGGACGCGGCTGGGTGGAACGGCCCACCGACGTCGACAAGATGATCGCGAGGCTGACGACGGCGCTGGAGGACCCGGCTTCACTTCAAAGCGAAATCGGCGCCGCGGTCGAGTCGTTCCACGGCACGTAAATGACACCCCTTTCGCCGGCCCTTCGGGGCCGGTGTCCTTTTCTACAGCGCGATCCGGAGAGCCCTTCAGCAAAACAATTTGCTCAAGTGCTTTCGACCGCGTGTTCCACGCATCGAAATCGTCCGCGCAAGCGGCTATCTTTTTGACCCATCCCTCTGGAGGATCCCATGCGCCGGATCGGCAACATCACGGCGTTTTTCGGCGCCGCCGACGCGTTCAGTAATTGGCACCCGTGCAGTTTCACGTTCCACGAAGTCACCTTCAACTGTGGCAAACAATTCATGATGTACGCGAAGGCCATGCTGTTCGATGACCACGCAACAGCGGAAGCAATCCTGTCGTCGACATCGCCACGCGAGCAGAAGCGGCTTGGCCGCTCGGTGCGCGGTTTCGACGAGGCTCGTTGGATTACGGCGCGCGAGAAGATCATGTTCGTCGGCTGTCGTGAGAAGTTTCGACAAAACGAGGCTCTCGCGAATGCGCTGCGCGCGACCGGGACGTCGGTCCTGGTCGAGGCGAGCCCGTATGACCGGATCTGGGGCGTCGGGCTCGGCGAACAGGATCCTCGCATCGCTGATCCATCCGCTTGGCAGGGGTTGAACCTGCTCGGCAAGGCGCTCATGCACGTGCGGGACGCGCTTTCTCGGTCGTAACTTTCCTTCTTGCGCCGGATGCCGGCGCAGACCTATCTCTGGCTGCCTTCGGGTGGCCTTTTAATTTTCTGGAGGCGTTGATGAAAATCGCGCATTTTTCTGACCTGCATTACGCGCCTGAAAACCTCGATGAGGCGGACCGGTGCTTCTCGCATGCGGTAGGTGACGCGATAGCGCGCGAGGCCCAGGTGGCGGTGATCAGCGGTGATTCGACTGACCATCGGCTCGACGCCCATGCGCCGGCGCTGAACGCACTCGCGACTCAGGTGCACCGACTTGCGCAAGCGATGCCGGTGCTGATGCTGCAGGGCACGTTCTCACACGAGCCGCCCGGGACACTCGACAACTTCGCGCTGATGGGCGCGCGGTATCCGGTGGCCATTGCGGACCGCGTCTGTCAGGTCGCTCTCTACGACGGAAACTTCTGGTTCTCGCGTGGGGCGGTGTTCGACGAGGACGAGGTGAAACACCATCTGTACAGCGAGCCCGAAGCGGTCTTTACCTGTCTTCCGACGATGAACAAAGCAGAGCTGGCGCTGCGCGTCGGGTCGCTGGCGGCGTCGACAGATCTCGCGGATACCCTCGCGGGGTTCCTCGCTGCTGCCGGCCGGATCAATGCGGCATTTCGAGCGGAAGGCATCCCGACGATCGGAGTGTCGCACGGCACGGTGAACGGTTGTCAGACGGAACACGGTGTCACGATGGCAGGATTCGACCACGAATTCAGCCTGAGTGCGCTGTTTGGCGCGGAGTGCTCGGCGTTCATGCTGGGTCACATCCACAGGTACCAGACGTGGGAGCGCGAGGGCCGCCTCGTGGGGTATCCGGGTTCGATCGGACGCTTCCACTACGGCGAGCTCGGCAACAAGGGTTACCTTTCGTGGGAAGTCTCGGCGACCGAAGCCCATGCGGCGCTGGTTCCGACGCCATCTCGTGAAATGGTCTCTGTTGCTTTTGACGGGCCGCCTGACACGATCGAGCTGATAGCACTCGCGGCCGCGTCCGCCGGGAAGTTCGTGCGTATCCGCTGGCAGATCGACGAAGAGCATAAGCAGCTGGTCGACCGCAAGGCGATCGAAGCGATGTTCTCGACGGCCGCCGGCGTGAAGCTCGAGCCGCGCGTGCTTCCTGTCATGCGTAGCCGGGCAGAAGGGATCAGCACGGCGCCGACGGTCGACGCGAAGTTAACCCGATGGTGTGAGCTGGCCGACGTCGATGCTGTCCCGCTGGTTGATCGGCTGCAGCTGCTCGAGGCCGGCGAACCCGACGCGATCGCGCAAGCGACCCTGGCGCGTTTAGCCAGTGCTGATGAGCCCGCTCGTGGTCAGTCCGGCACGCCCATCGTCGAGCCGGCTTTGTCGCTGGCCACAATGGCGACTATCTCGCCGGTCGCTGACGAACCATCCTGGCTCAGCGACGATCTGTTTGCGGCGTAGCTTTGCCCATGGACGGTTTGCATTCCGTCACTTTCGAACACTAGCCGTGTTCCGATAGCCCGTGTGGCTGCGTATTCCGGCGAACGTGATCACGCATTTCGGCGGATCGTGATCAT
>NZ_JBQYLP010000110.1:0-10949 GCF_052683555.1 Burkholderia sp. BC1 | reverse complement strand
CCTTGCCCGGCTCAATCGTCACTTCTTCCTTGCGTTTGCGTGGCATAAAGTAGCTCCTTGGCCATCAGTTTATGCCTCACACACAAAGATTCGGATAGGCTCTGTCATGGTTCACGTCACCGCCACTCATAGCCCTCGATAATCCCCCGCCACTCCCGGCGCGACACGCCGCTGCCGCGCCGAAACAGCGAAAAGCCACCCTACAAAACCCGCTCCAACGCATCGGCAAACCGCGCCACCGCGCCATCGACATCATGCAGCTTGTCGAGACCGAACAGCCCGATCCGGAACGTCTTGAAATCCGCGGGCTCGTCGCATTGCAGCGGAACACCGGCCGCGATCTGCACGCCGACGTCGGCAAACTTCTTGCCCGAGCGGATATCGTCGTCGTCGGTGTAGCAGACCACCACACCGGGCGCCTGAAACCCGTCCGCCGCCACGCTCCGGAAACCCTTTTCGGCGAGCAGCGCGCGAATGCGCGTGCCGAGTTCGAGCTGTTCGTCGCGCACCTTGTCGAAGCCGTACGCGTCGGTCTCCTTGATCACGTCGCGCAGCGTCGCGAGGCTGTCGGTCGTCATCGTCGCGTGATACGCGAATCCGCCGCCTTCGTACGCTTCCATGATCTGCAGCCACTTGCGAAGATCGCACGCGAAACTCGTGCTCGTCGTGCCGTCGATCCGCTCGCGCGCCAGCGGGCTCAGCATCACGAGCGCGCAGCCCGGCGATGCGCTCCATCCCTTCTGCGGCGCGCTAATCAGCACGTCCACGCCGCTTGCTTCCATGTCGACCCAGATCGTGCCGGACGCGATGCAGTCGAGCACGAACATGCCGCCGACCTCATGCACCGCGTCCGCCACCGCGCGCAGGTAAGCGTCCGGCAGCAGCATCCCCGATGCGGTTTCGACATGCGGCGCGAACACGAGATCGGGCTTGTGCTCGCGGATCGCCGCGACGACTTCGTCGATCGGCGCCGGCGCATACGCGGCCTGTCGTCCCGATTCGACAGGGCGTGCCTTCAGCACGATCGACTCGGACGGAATGCTGCCCATCTCGAAGATCTGCGACCAGCGGTAGCTGAACCAGCCGTTGCGGATGACGAGGCACTTCTTGTTCGTCGCGAACTGGCGCGCAACGGCTTCCATGCCGAACGTGCCGCTGCCGGGGACGATCGCGACCGACTTCGCGTGATAGACCTTTTTCAGCTGATCGGAGATGTCGCGCATCACGTGCTGAAAGCGCTGCGACATGTGATTGATCGAGCGGTCCGTGTAGACGACCGAGTATTCGAGCAGTCCGTCGCGGTCGACATCGGGAAGTAATCCTGGCACGTTCGCCTCCGGGGAAAGAATGAGTCTGTCATGAGCGCGCGCGGCGTTCGCGAGCGAATCCAGCCGCCTCGTGCAAATCTGCGGTTTGCTGCGACGACGACCGATTCTAACGAAAGCCGCCCGTGCCCGCGCAATGCGATGCG
This sequence comes from Burkholderia sp. BC1, assembly GCF_052683555.1. Lineage (NCBI taxonomy): Bacteria > Pseudomonadati > Pseudomonadota > Betaproteobacteria > Burkholderiales > Burkholderiaceae > Burkholderia > Burkholderia sp. BC1. The sequence goes on along the minus strand of NZ_JBQYLP010000110.1, from coordinate 9,478 downwards.
CGCAACGCTCACCAATCGAGCCTGCACGACGAGCGCGACGTGCCCGCACCGCCGGTGGCCGTACAGCGCGAGCCTGCGGCGTCGTCGTAGAACGTGCGCGTCTCCGGATGCGGAATCGACGGATCGAACGGATTCGGCGCGCCCGGCACGCCGCGCGCGGGATCGAACGGTCGCATCGGCGCATAGGGCCGCGCCGACGGCAGACCGTCGGCGGACAGCGAACCGTTCGCGCGCAGATACGCGTCCCAGTCGGCGCTGCGGCGTTCTGCTTCGGGCAGCAAACGTCCTGCAGTGCGGCGGCCGGGCGCGACGCGCGTGTCGGCCCGCGCGGAGTCGGCCGGTCGTGCGTTCGACGGTTGCGGCGTCAGCCGGTCGCCGTCGATCTGCAGCGGCCGTGTGTCGTCCGTCTCGAACGGGCTGCGTGCGGCCGGCCGCGCGTAGCGCGTGCTGCCACGTGCGGCATCGCCGTCGCGAGCGGCATGGCGCTCGACGCGGAATACGTTGGTGACGGCAGAGCGGTCGGCAAGCGCATCGCTTGCGGGCGACGCGAATACAGGCGCAGCAAGCGCGCAGACGGTTGCGGCGGACAACGAAAGGCGGAACGAAAGAGTCATCGGCGATCGGATCCAGGTGATGTGCAATGAAGAAACGGCAGATCACTGGCTGGCGGCTGCACGGCGGAAGCGCAGGCGGAACGCCCTCGAAGCGGCTCCGGCGCGCGACAGACGCGAATCGCGGGAAGGCTGGCTGGATTGCTGAAACGGGTTCGCATTATTTCACGAAAATAACGACAAGCTCTCTAACGCGACGAAAACGTCGGAAAACGAAAGGAAGCCGGTGTCCGACGTGCCCTTCGGTCGCTCGACAATCCTCAGTCGATTGCAGGCGGCGATTCGGCGCACAGCGACATCGTGGCCGCACCGCAAGCGGCAGACCTTCCCGCAAACCCGCGCCGCGAAACGCGTTCACGCATTTCGACACCGCCGAGCGCAACCGGAGGGCGCCTTGCGCAAACGTTGTCGCGTGCTAACGGTTGCGCCACGAGCGCTACCGCGAGCATGCGCAGGTTCTCCGTGTTTTCCCTTGGTCCGCGGTCATTTTTGACAGATGATTGGGAAACGCCCATATAATTTCGACTGCCTTGCCAACGGCTGTCGGACCATCCCTCCGACGAAGCGGTTCGGCAAGCGGGGCAGGCGAAACGCTTGCGCAATGCAAGACGCATCACGTTGTCTTTCCGAACCAGACGTCCCCTTCGGGGACTTCACGAGCCGGGCCCCGCAAGCATTTCTCCACCGCAGGTCCGTCTCCGCGTCTCGGGCGTGTCCCATGTTCTCGCCCCGGGTGCTGTTCGATTGCGCAAGTCACGCCGCCTTTGCCCGTATGACTAAACAACATCGAGGAGCTCCTGATGACGCTGTCCCGTCTTACGTCCATTTCCGTCGCCGCCGTGCTGTTCGCCGCCGGCGCCGCTGCCGCGCAAGCGGAAACCGTGAAGATCGCCATCGCCGGCCCGATGAGCGGCTCGGTCGCCCAGTATGGCGACATGGTCAAGGCCGGCGCGCTGACCGCGATCGAGCAGATCAACGCGGCAGGCGGTGCGGGCGGCAACAAGTTCGAAGTGGTGATGATGGACGACGCCTGCGAACCGAAGCAGGCGGTCGCCGTCGCCAACAAGATCGTGAGCCAGAAGATCAAGTACGTGATCGGCCATGTGTGCTCGGGCTCGACGATTCCGGCATCCGACATCTACGAGAACGAAGGCATCGTGATGGTCACGCCGTCGGCCACCGCGCCGCAACTGACCGAAGGCAAGAAGCGTCACTTCATCTTCCGCACGATCGGCCGTGACGACCAGCAGGGTCCGGCCGCTGCGCAGTACATCATCAATCACGTGAAGCCGAAGAAGGTCGCGGTGCTGCACGACAAGCAGTCGTACGGCCAGGGCATCGCATCGTCGGTGAAGAAGGATCTCGAAGCGGCGAAGATTCCGGTCGTGCTGTTCGAAGGCATCAACGCCGGCGATTCGGATTACTCGGCGATCATCACGAAGCTGAAGTCGCAAGGCGTCGACTTCGTCTACTTCGGCGGCTATCACCCGGAAATGGGCCTGCTGCTGCGCCAGGCGCGCGAGCAGGGCGTGAAGGCGACGTTCATGGGGCCTGAGGGTGTCGGCAACAAGGACGTGACGGCCATCGCGGGCCCGGCATCGGAAGGCATGCTCGTCACGCTGCCGGCCGACTTCTCGGCCGACCCGGCCAACGCGGCGCTCGTGAAGGCGTTCGCCGACAAGAAGCGCGATCCGAACGGCCCGTTCCAGATGCCGGCATACGCGGCGGTGAAGATCATCGCCGACTCGATCGCCGGAGCGAAGACGACCGACCCGACGAAGGTCGCCGCGTACATGCACAAGACGACGTTCGACACGCCGATCGGCAAGGTCGCGTATGACGCGCAGGGCGACCTGAAGGCGTTCAAGTTCGTCGTCTACACGTGGCACAAGGACGCGACGAAGACCGCCGCCAAGTAACAACGGACTACCCGCCCGCGCACCCGCCCCGTCCGAGATCCGGACGGGGCGGGTGCGTATTGGTCGCCGTGCATTCGTGCATCGCGCGACCGCGGGCGAACCGAGACGATACCGTGCGTTGCGCACGGCCGCGCCGCGATCCGGCTGCGGCAGGCGGCGCGACGCCAACGGGAGCTTCCCGCACATGACTGACTTCTTTCCGCAATTTGCCCAGCAACTGGTCAACGGCCTGACGCTGGGCGCGATCTATGCGCTGATCGCCATCGGCTATTCGATGGTCTACGGGATCATCGGCATGATCAACTTCGCCCACGGCGAGATCTACATGATCGGCGCGTACGTGGGTCTCGTCACCCTTACCGCGATCGGCGTGTCCGCCGGCTATCCGCTGCCGCTCGTGCTCGGTGCGGCGCTGATCGTATCGGTGATCGTCACGGGCGCGTACGGCTTCGCGGTCGAACGCGTCGCGTACCGCCCGCTGCGCGGCGGCCCGCGCCTCGTGCCGCTGATCTCCGCGATCGGCATGTCGATCTTCCTGCAGAACTACGTGCAGATCGGCCAGGGCGCGCGCGACGTGTCGGTGCCGGTGCTGATCTCCGGCGCCTTCGACATCCATCTCGGCGGCGACTTCGACGTGACGGTGCCGTATGCGCGCCTGCTGATCGTCGGCGTGACGATCGTGCTGATGATCGCGCTCACGCTGTTCATCTCGCATTCGCGCATGGGGCGCGCGTGCCGCGCATGCGCCGAAGACATGAAGATGGCGAACCTGCTCGGCATCGATACGAACCGCGTGATCTCGTTTACGTTCGTGCTCGGCGCGATGCTGGCCGCGGTCGGCGGCGTGCTGATCGGCCTGACGATCGGCAAGCTGAACCCGTACATCGGTTTCGTCGCCGGCATCAAGGCGTTCACGGCCGCGGTGCTCGGCGGCATCGGCAGCATTCCGGGCGCGATGCTCGGCGGTGTGCTGCTCGGCCTGGCCGAAACCTTCGCGGCGGGCTACATGCCGGCCGAATACAAGGACGTCGTCGCGTTCGGCCTGCTCGTGCTGATCCTGCTCTTCCGCCCGACCGGCCTGCTCGGCAAGTCGGACATCGAAAAGGTCTGAGGGACACGCAGATGAGTCAAGTCATTTCCGTACGCCGCCCGGCCGCCGACGCTTCGTTCGGCCAGGCGCTGAAGAATGCCGTGGCCGCCGCGATCCTGACGGCGATCCTCACGGTGCCGGTGCTCGGGCTGCAGCTGAAGCTCGACGGTTATCAGGTCGTGCTCGAGCGCCACTGGCGCCCGGTATGGATCGCGGTCGCGGCCGTGTTCCTGTTCCAGCTGTTCAAGCCGTGGTTGCTGCGCGCGAAGTCCGCGGTGAAGCTGCCCGCGGTGCCCGCGATGGGCGCGCGCCAGCAGCGCGCGATCATCTGGATGCTGCTCGCGGTCGGGCTCGTGTGGCCGTTCGTCGGTTCGCGCGGCGCAGTCGACGTCGCGACGCTCGCGCTGATCTACGTGATTCTCGGTCTCGGGCTGAACATCGTCGTCGGCTTCGCCGGGCTGCTCGATCTCGGCTATGTCGGGTTCTACGCGGTCGGCGGCTATACGTACGCGATGCTGAACCAGTATTTCGGGCTCACGTTCTGGGAGTGCCTGCCGATCGCGGCGATCGCGTCGGCGACGTTCGGCTTCCTGCTCGGCTTTCCGGTGCTGCGCCTGCGCGGCGACTATCTCGCGATCGTCACCCTCGGCTTCGGCGAAATCATCCGCCTGCTCGCCAACAACCTGACGAGCCTCACCGGCGGTCCGGACGGCATTTCGGGCATTCCGAAGCCGACCGTGTTCGGCTTCGAGATGGCGCGCTCGGCAAGCGTCGAAGGCGCGAAGACGTTCCATGAACTGATCGGCCTCGAATACAGCGGCGAGCACATGGTGATCTTCCTGTATCTGCTCGCGCTGCTGCTGGTCGGCTTCACGCTGTTCGTGACGAGCCGCCTGATCCGCATGCCGATGGGCCGCGCATGGGAAGCGCTGCGCGACGACGAGATCGCATGCCGTTCGCTCGGCCTGAATCCGACGCGCATCAAGCTCTCGGCGTTCACGCTCGGCGCCGCGTTCGCCGGTATCGGCGGTGCGTTCTTTGCCGCGCGTCAGGGCCTTGTGAATCCGGAGTCGTTCACGTTCATCGAATCGGCGCTGATTCTCGCGATCGTCGTGCTCGGCGGCATGGGTTCGCAGCTCGGCGTGATCCTCGCGGCGATCCTGCTGACCGTGCTGCCGGAAGTCGCGCGCGGCTTTGCCGAGTACCGAATGCTGATCTTCGGTCTCGTGATGGTGTTGATGATGATGTGGCGTCCGCAGGGCCTGCTGCCCGCGAGCCGTCCCCACGTGGAGTTGCCGCAATGAGCGCGAATGCAGAACTGTTGAAGGTCGCCGGATTGCAGATGCGCTTCGGCGGGTTGCTTGCGGTCGACGGCATCGACTTCGACGTGCGTCGTGACGAGGTGTTCGCGATCATCGGGCCGAACGGCGCCGGCAAGACGACGGTGTTCAACTGCGTCGGCGGCTTCTACCGGCCGACGGCCGGCGAGGTCGTGCTCGACGGTCATCGGATCGCGGGGCTGCCGAGCCACAAGATCGCGCTGAAGGGCCTCGTGCGCACGTTCCAGAACATCCGGCTGTTCAAGTCGCTGACGGTGGTCGAGAACCTGCTCGTCGCACAGCATCGCAAGGTGAAGTCGGGCCTGCTGCACGGGCTGTTTGCGACGCCCGCGTATCGCCGCGCGGAGAAGGAAGCGCTCGAGCGCGCGGCCGTGTGGCTCGACCGCATGGGGCTGACCTCGGTCGCGAATCGGCCGGCGGGCACGTTGTCGTACGGGCACCAGCGGCGTCTCGAAATCGCGCGCTGCATGATCACCGAGCCGCGTCTGCTGATGCTCGACGAGCCGGCGGCCGGCTTGAACCCGCAGGAGAAGATCGAGCTTCAGCATCTGATCGACAAGCTGCGCCGCGAGTTCGGCGTGTCGGTGCTGCTGATCGAGCACGACATGAGCCTCGTGATGGGCGTGTCGGACCGCATCCTCGTGATGGAGCACGGCCGGCCGATCGTGATCGGCACGCCGGAAGCGGTCCGCAACGACCCGCGCGTGATCAAGGCGTATCTGGGGGAAGAGTGATGCTGAAGCTGGAACAGGTCCACACGCATTACGGCGCGGTCGAAGCGCTCGCGGGCGTGTCGATCGAGGTGAACAAGGGCGAGATCGTCACGCTGATCGGCAGCAACGGCGCCGGCAAGACGACGCTGATGATGACGGTGTGCGGCACGCCGCGCGCATCGTCGGGCCGCGTGCTGTTCGAGGGCAAGGACATCACCGCGATGTCGACGCACCAGATCATGCGGCAGGGGCTGGCAATCTCGCCGGAAGGGCGGCGCGTGTTCCCGAGCCTGACCGTGCTCGAGAACCTCAAGATGGGCGGCTTCTTCGCGAGCCGTCACGAGATCGACGACGGCATCGAGCACGTGTTCAAGCTGTTTCCGCGGCTGAAGGAACGTGCGACGCAGCGGGCCGGCACGATGTCGGGCGGCGAGCAGCAAATGCTCGCGATCGGCCGCGCGCTGATGAGCAAGCCGCGTCTGTTGCTGCTCGACGAGCCGACGCTCGGCCTCGCGCCGCTCGTGATCGCGCAGATCTTCGACATCATCCGGACGATTCGCGACGAAGGCGTCACGGTGTTCCTGGTCGAGCAGAACGCGAACAAGGCGCTGCAGGTCGCCGATCGCGGCTATGTGCTCGAGACGGGGCGCGTGGTGCTTGCCGATACGGGCGCGAATTTGCTCGCGAACGACCGGATCAAGCAGGCTTATCTGGGCGGGTGACGAAGTACGCCGCCGGCCTGCAACGGGCCGGCGGGAGTTCTTGCCCGGCTGTTTGTTCTGCCTGCAAGGCCGGTTTCGGCCTTGCCTCCCTTATCCGATCCTGAACGTGCTTTTCAGCACGTCGCGCAGATGCAGCGCGGCGCGATTGCTTTCGTCCGTCAGTACCGTGATCAGATGCGGCGGCAGATCGGGCAGCACGATCCCGGCGACGCGGCTCGTCAGATTGCCCGACACGCGATCGTGCTCGATCAGGCCGACCGCCAGGCCGTTCGCGATACAGGCTTCCACCGCGGGCGAGCTGGCGCTTTCGAGCAGTAGCCGGTGCGCGATCTTCGCCTTCTTCAGCGCACCCAGCGCCGTGTCGCGGTACGGACAGCCCTGCAGTTGAACCGCGATCGGCAGCGGCGCATCGGGATTGAACTTGAAGGTGCGCGCGGCGACCCACACCGGATGCGTCTTGCCGAGCAGTTCGGCGTGCGGCAGCGCTTTCGGCACCACGGCGATCGTGATGTCGAGCTGGCCGCGCGAAAACAGCATCAGCAACTCTTCGCTGGAGCGCGCTTCGACCGTCAGTTCGAGCAGCGGCCGGTCGGCGGCGAAGCGCGGAAGGAATTCCGCCATGAAGTGCGCCGCGTACGAATCGGGGATGCCGAGCCGGAGCTTGCCGGTCAACATCTGCGGCGACAGCGATTCGACGAGCCGGTCGTGGCTCAGCAAAAACTCGGTGGTGTCGCTCAGCAGCTTGTGGCCGAACTGCGTGAGTTCGACCGCCTGATTGTTTCGCGTAAACAGCCGCTGCGCGACCATCTCCTCCAGCTTTTGAATCTGCGCCGTGACGGACGACGGGCTGCGGTTCACATGAACGGCCGCATCCTTGAAACGGCCGAGCTTCGCGACGGCGTGGAAAGTACGCAGCAGGTCGACGTCCAGGGTGCGCGGCATGATTTATATTTTCCGAATCAGTGATTCAGGTAATGTCGATTGACGGAATTATTGGGCATCCCTATCCTCGGGTCAACAGGTAGACAACGGCAGGCAGCCGCTCGACCGTTGCGCCATCCGGGGAACGATTCATGTCGATCAACGATTTTGTCGTAGATGCACTGGTGCGGGACAAAAAGCTGAAGGCGGACGCGGTATGGACGGTCGAGAATCACGAAAAATATTCGACGTTGCATCGCACCGGTGATGACGCGCGGCGACGGGAAGCGGGGCGAGAAGTCCTTTCGCTGATGCGCAAGCTGAACGAACTCGGCGTGCGCAGTCCGGCGCTGTGCGCGGATTGCGACGGCAACGGTTCGTTGCGCGAAGCGATCGGTGCACTGAGCGAGCGGCTCGCAACGTTGTCGCGTGGTCGCCATGTCCATTACATCGAACTCGGGCCCGAGCCGGTCAAGACGACAGAACTGATGAAGGCCGTCAGCGGCGGCGGACCGAAGCACCTGCGTTACACGGCCGTCGACATCAACGAGTCGTCGGAAGACGCGATGCGGCACGCGATCATGCCGTTCCTGAAAACGCCCGGCTGCTTTAACTACATCGCCGACGATTACCGGAACGTGCAGTGGAACCATATCGACCTGGGCCAGGACGTGACGTTCATCACAATGCTCGGATTCCAGGAAGGAAACGAGCTGCCGGTGACGATCGGCCGACTGATTCGCAATCTGGGCGGCAAGTCGACCTATGTCGTGTCGGAGATGCAGTTGCTCGTGGAGGGGCGCGAAGAACCCATCTACAACTTCTACCTGAACGAGAACATGGTGCGGTTCTCCGAAATAGTCAGCCGGCAGCAGGGGTTTGAACCGCTCGGCACGCATCACGTATCGATCGTGCGGCTCAATCTGCTCGGCGATCAGTTCCATGTGGCGGTCACGCTTCAGCCGGTGACGAAAGCGGGGGCCGACGGACACCTGATTACCAATGTCTGTCTGAAATACACGCCCGAGCAATTCCGCCACGTTCGCCTGAGCCACGGCAACTGCCGCGTGATCGACGAATTGCACAGCGGCGATGGCAGCGTCGTGTACCAGATTGCTCAGTTCAAGGGCTGAATAGCGAAACGTCGACAGCGAGGCACGCGATGAACAAAGTAAATGCATTGCCGGTGTTTGCGCGCGGATTTGGCCGGGTAAAGGTGGCGTTGCAGACGTCGCTGTCGGGCGGCGCGAATGTCGGCGGCGCGCTCGACGCGTCGACGGAACCGATGCGCTGGACCGGTGCGTGCTTGCGCGACGGCTATGAGGTGCGCTATCGCCGCAACCTCGACGATCTCGGTTATCGCGACGTGCCGATGCGCGGCACGCGTTCGGATGCGTTAAATGCGGTATGTCATCTGCGCGGATTGTTTTCCGACGAAGCGGTCGACGCGTTGCGCGCAATCGGTCGCGCGCTGGAGCGCAGCGCGTCGAGCAGCAACTGGATCATCTCGAAGCGCGTGCGCGCGGTGACGAATCGCTCGCGTTTCATCGACGACATGATGCACGATCGCGCATTCCTGCTGCGGATGTCGCGTCTCGCCGGTGTGCCGTTGATCCCATATCCGATGGCCAATGCGCGTTCGCAGTTCAACTACTACTATCCGACCGGCCAGCGCGACGGCAAGGCGCAGATCGGGATGTGGCACACCGACGGCACGAGCTTCGTGCTCAACATCGTGTTGTCGGATCGCGCCGAATACGAAGGCGGTAACTTTCTGTTCTATGAATCGACGGCTGAGACGTTCGACCGTCACGATCGCGAGCGCCGGCATGTGAAGACCGCGAATCTGGACACTGCGGGTGACGCGCTGCTGATCTACGGCAGCAAGCTGTTTCATGGCGTCGAACCGGTCGAGGCCGGGCGTCGCATGTCGCTGGTGCTGTCGTTTCATTGCCCCTACACGCGTGAGGACGACAACGGGTTCTGGCATCTCGCGTCGGACGATGGCATTCCGCGCACCGTCGTCAACTGGCTCGCGCTGCGGCGTGCGCTCAGGGATGACGCCGAACTGCAGTACCACCGCCTGGGGCTCGAGCCGATCCGGCCGGAAGATCTAGGGAAACGCTGATCAATGGACCAACTTCCGAAGTTGCAGGCGAGAT
>NZ_JBQYLP010000109.1:0-10969 GCF_052683555.1 Burkholderia sp. BC1 | reverse complement strand
CGGCTACGTCTGCGATGACCGCCGAGCCGAATAAATCAGCGTTTCCCTAGAATTTTTGGTTGAGGGATGTGGACGCCCCGTCGAATGCGACTGCACCCGTCGCGAAATATGACCCGAGGCCAAACACAAGAAACAGCATTACTGCCCCACCCAACAACACGTAATGAGTGATTTTCGCGTTCCGTTTTACTGCGTCGACGACACGGGACAGGGAATGCTGACCAAGCTCCTTGATCGACTCCACGAACTGATCCCGTCCAGCCGCGTCGGTCATGATGTCGATAGTGGTCTCCGAGAAAATTCCCGTATCGAGCGCCTGCATTGGCTTGTCAGGATTCGCGGTCAGTCGCGTACTCATCCGGCGCAGATGCCAACGCATCCACGGATCAGACATCCTCATCAATCTGTCCAGTGCCGCGCGCAGCGTCAGCCCCGAGTCGAACAAACCGGCCAAGGACACGATCAGCAACGCGGCACGAAGGTCGCGCCGATTGCGCCACATCAGGGGCATGGCATCGACCTTGTTTCTGAATTTCCCGGTCCAGCGCTTCAGCGTTTGGAAGTAGCCCAGAATTAATCCCGCTACTACCGAACTCGTGAGCCACCAGTAATCGGCACAGAACGTGTCGAAGGCGTAGACGAACCTGCCGAACGCCGACCATTTCTCGAGCGGCTGTACATCTAGGGTCGCCGGGAGGATTTCAGAGCCAAACAGCACGCAAAATGCGTACAAGTAGACGATCAGGAAGGCTGGGTATGCCATCTGCATCGAAGTCGTCGCCGACAGCACGCCCTTTGCGTGTGCCGCCATCTCGGCAAGCTCGAGGCCGCGGATCGCCGCGTCATCACGAGGCGATTCGCTTGCGAGGTCAAGGAGCACAAATTCATCGTTCGGGATGAACGGCTTCATCGCGGTCGCGAAATCGTCACCCGCCCGCATGCGTTGGGCGATCTTCTGGAACGCCAACCACGACATGTTTTTCCGCTTGCGATGGCGCTCCGCAAGCGTGTCCAAACGCTCAAGGAGCGTCTCGCTGTTACGCAGGCCCTTCTTCGCGACGTCGAGGCGCGTTTCGCGATAGAACATCTCCCGCATCGCCTTGAAGCGCCATGTGGAAACGCGCAGCCGCTCCTTTGGCGGAAGCATCCTGAAGAGGGTATAGACGATTGACTTGATCACGACGGGTTACCCCCATGCGCGTCGGGAAATAGGCGATAGGCTTCGAATGCACACATCGATTCGTCGATGAACCGCGGATCGATCAGGCCTTGTGACGCCTTGTAAAGCGCATGCTCGTAGACGGTCTTTCCCGTCATGTCCGCGTTTGCGAAATCCGTCTTTCGGCTCGTGCGCCATACGTGCTCCGCACCACGCCAGTCTCGGGCCGCGACACATGCGAGGAACTCCGGCGTCGGCCGGTACAGCTCCATCGCCAACGTCTGCCCTTTGATGCCGGCCGCAACCTTGCCGTCGCGCGTGAATAGCCCGGGGCGCCGGCAATGCGCACAGCCATTCTCATCGCGGCACGCCATCATCGACGTGTCGAGCGCGAACTTGCGCTCGAGCGTCGCCACCTGAGTGGCCGACAGCACGTCGCGCGCAGGTCGCTTGCAATGTGGGCAGAGCTTCGGAATCAGCTTCTGATTGCCGACCGCGTTCAGGAAGCTGCCCGACGCCACCTCGTCCATCGGCAACTTCAACCGCCCACCAACCAAACGCATCACCGCACCGAGGATGCTGTTGCCGTGTAGCGTCGTGCGAACGGGGTGACCGGTCAATGCGAGCTCGGCAACCAAACCGGCCAGCACCGAATCCCGCACCTCGCCGATCGTGAGATCGTCAGGGTCCATTCGCATCAGCGTGCGGACCACTTCGACGATCTTTCGGTTCGCGTCCTCTTCGCTCTCGTTCGGTCGACGTTGGATAGAGATGTCCGACAGCCAGGGCGCGGGAACCTCGGAGGGTTCATTCACAGCGAACTGCTTGATGCGATCGCGATTCGGGACGAGATACGACATCGCGCGCAGCAGCGTCGTCTTCGCGGATCCCGTTTCGCCGGTAAGGAAGGTCGCTCCTCCCGTCACCTTGCCAAGGCTTTCCAGGATCTCGATCTGACTTTTTTCCAGGCCCATCTCGTGTGGCATGAGCACCCGCACGCGGCTGAAATTGCCGTCGAGCAAGCGCAGCGCGACGTCGAACCCTCCCACGAGCGGTGCGCTTTGCCAGCGGATGTTGATGATATCGGTGTGCGCCACGAGCGGAATCATCGCGGACTGCGGCGCAGTCATCTGGAACGATTCGCCTGAGTTCGTGTTGCGCTGGACGAGATCCTGATACGACGCCGACAGAGCTTTTCGGACCATCGGCTTGGGCAACTCGCGATACGAGTACATTTCTCCGTCGACACGAAGGCGTAGCGCGACGTTGTCCGAAAAATCCCGATACTCCCAGTGGACGTCGCTCGCATCGTACGCGTGCGCGGCCTCGATCACGTCTCGGAACAAGCCGATCGCGCGAGATGATTCCGGAACAACCGACGCCGCTCGTTGCTTCTCCTTGCCGTAGAGCGATGCAATAACCTCTTCGTCCGCGACCATCTCCTCGTGGACCGAGATGTCTGCGCGGGCGAGGTCCTTCAGATAGGTCGCATACAGTTGGCTTTCCTGGAAACGCTGGGTCGCCACCACGATCGAAATGCCGGCCTGCAGCTCGACCGCGATAAATTCGCGGCGGGCCGCATCGGTCACCGCGAGGGCCGCGTGCTCGTCCCGTTGGCACAACACGCGCTTGAAGCTGAGAGAATCAGCGTGGACGAGACGCGGTCGCCCACTCGCAATGGCAATCTCCGACGTCTCGGCTACATCCATCCCGATACGCCGTACGGTCGGCGGGACATCGTAGCCCGAGGTCCATTGCGAAGCCGCGTCAACGTTCGGTGTGGTCGTCGCTTGAGCGGGCGTCGGCGGCTCGGCCACGCCTGCTCGTTCCTGCGGCGATTCGGTCGCCGGATCGGCGGGCACGTCGGCAGCATGTGCCGGCGTCGCCGAGATATTCTCACCCACCGCCGCCATTGGGACCGCCGCGCTGGATTTTGCCGAAGCCAGGCCGTCATCTGGTTCTTGTTGCGCTAGCGCGACTGCCACGTCGGTCTCGGCTTTCGCGGGCCACTCCCCATTGCGTGCCTCGCCAATGATCGCGACGTCCTCTGCTTCTTCCTGTGCGCGTCGCAGCCTCATTCCCATTGTCATTGGCTGACCGAGGTCGCCTTGCCGCGGATTCACCGGCTTGCTCGCCGACTTGAAGCGCGGCTCCCGATCACCATTCGGTTCAGCCGATACCGCAGGATTGCCAGTGTCGGTCGGCTCCCGTCCAACGATCGGCATCGCCGACGACGCACTATCCGTAAAGCCTGCCGTGAACGCCTTGAGCCTGCCGAGCAAACCACGCTTCGCCGGCTCCGGAGTTTCGAGTTCCGCGAAGAAGCTCATTGCGTACCTCCAAGCGGAATGCCCGGCAGCGGTACGCCTGAAGGCAAAGGCGAGTTCAGATCCACGAGCGATCGTACGGCGGCCGTCGCCGGCGACATCTGGATTGGGGCGACGCCGCGGATCGGCTCTTTCCAGGTCCGTTTTCCTTCTGCAACCGTGACTGCATATCCGTCGACACCCTTGACGTTCCAGCCATTGAGCAGCGTCGAGCCAACGCGGGCGGGGTAGATCGCGTCGCGGAACGAATACAGGACGTGCGCACCGGCCTCGTCGTTGAATGCACCGAGGAAGGCCACCGATTCTGCATGCGCGCGCGGCGGGCGAATCGGCTTTTCGACTGGTTTGGGCGTCACATCAGCCGTGACGCCGGTCGCTGCTATCCCTGGTTGGGGCTGCGTCATTGCGCCAGGCGGCAGCATCCCCGGCGCGGTCGCGGCTCCCCCCAAGCTCCGGACGACGCTTGCGCGGGCCAGCTGATCGATATCGTCGATCGAGAGCTTGGCGCCGACCGGTTCGGCGTGCGCGGACACGGCGAAGCCGACGCCCGCCGCGATGAGTGCATGCTTAATTGAAGACATAGTATTTGCCCTTCGCGGTGAAGTGGACGCCATAAGGCGAATCGCCCGTTTCCTTGTCGGCGTTCGCTGGTGCGCCCTCATTGAGGCGCAGCTCGACCTTGAGGGATTCGAGCGCCATGTTGGGTGGCAGCTTGGCGAGCAGAGGCGACTGCCAGCGGAACCCTTCGATCGTCCAGTCACCCTGCTTAAGCATGCGTCCGACGTGCGCCCCGTCGACCGCACCCGGCGTCGTAACGAGCGGGCGCGCCTCGCCGAGATTGACCGTATAGCCGTAGGCACGAAGCTCGAGGGGCTGGACCGACATGCGCTGCGGTGGCGTCTGCAGCATGTCGATGAAGGCTTGCTCAGAAGGCCAGCTTTTGGATTCGCTCTCCATGAGCGGAGCTGCTTTTGGAACTGCGGGCCCTCGCGAAGTCAGCGTGCGGCCGTCTCGGGCGAAGCTTAGCGGCCGCATATCCGCTGTCGCGGCTTCATCGAACGCGGCAAAAGTGCCCCCGTTCCGACGAAACATCGTCGTGCAGAACCCCGACGACGGACAGTTCGCCTCCTGAAATAGCCACCCCTTCCTCACCGATTCCTTTGCGCCGACGGCAGTAAGCAGCGCCGGCGCTAGCTCCGACGCTCGCGGCTGCATACGCGCGAACACGTCGCGAACAGCGACGGCGTACTGCTCAGCGAAAGTGGGTGGCCGCGCAGGCGGAGGCGGCGGCGAAAGCATGTCCGCGATCTTGGGCACACCAAAGAAGGCACCGACCACGATGGCGAGTACCGGAATGGCGGTCGGCAACGAAATGGGCGGCCGGCGGAGAAGCCCGACCTTCCGGTTCGCGAGTAGCTCGCTCGCTTGAAAAACTTCGTCAACGCCACCGATGCGGTCGCCCGTACCGAGCGTATCGAGCGAAAGATTGCTCTTCAGGCACGCTTGCTCGATCTCAAGACGGCGCGACTGCGCCTGCTCGAGTGTCAGCACCTCATCGCTACGGACCGCGCCGCGCACGACGAACACGAAGTAGACGCGCGGCCCGTGCTGCAACAGTACAAGCGCGGCGGCCCGATTCTTGATCCGTTCATGCTGCGCGACGCGAGCCGCGCCCGAAAAAAGGCGCGCGCCCTCAATCTCCGACATGTCAGGCTCGGCGAACCCGCCGATCAACTCGGTGCCGACCTTGAACTCGACGAAGTGTGTCGCATTGAACGCGTCGGTATAGCGGCGGCGCTCGGCACTGCCCCCCTTCACCGGGTAGGCCCGCCAGTCGATGCCGAACACCAGGCGCGCGCGCTTGTCGATCGGCAGGGGTTCTGTGATGTGCATCATCTCGTCACATCGACGGAACAACCGTCGCCTTCAGCATGATGACCTGGAATGTCTTCGACTTGTTCCAGCTGCCAGTGAGGCCGGCAATACCGGTGTTCGTCGTGCTGTCAGCCTGATCGGTAATCGCGCCATACAACACCACGGTCTGACCGTCCGACAATGCGATCGTCTGGTCATCCTTCGTACCGACCGTATGCGCGAGCTGGATCTGCTGCTGCGTCTGACCTGACCCGGCACCCGCGCTCGTGAAGGGACCGTTGAGCTTCGAGCTGTCGGCCCAGTACGCCAGCACGATCTGGTTATGGTCGTTGACCGCCGGCAGCACGTTCACGAAGTCGCCCGTCGTGATGGTGCCCGGTGTCAGGCCCGGCACCCCGCCCGAAGTGGCCGTCAGCGATCCCGACGACGGCGTTGTCGATCTAAGGTAGTCATCGCTCTTGAACGACGCGACCGAGACCGGCAACCCATTGAGGGTCATCTTGGTCATCGTATTGTCCTGCACCGTACGGCCGTACTGATTCAGCGCATTCACGACCGCGTTCGTGCCCGAGAAAGGGGCATCCGGACGCAGCACCGACACGCCTACCGCGCCACCGCCTGTCGCGAGCGATGTCGGCGACGTGGAGCTGATCGCGTAGCGAGCAAGACCAGCGTGCATCGCGTTAAACACAACATCGGCATTCACGCCAGCCTGACTGCCCTTGTTCAACGCAATTTGAAGCGTGCGAACCGTAATCGCCACCTGACGTGTAGAAATCGCGTTCTCATGCTTGAGCAGCTTGCCGATGTTGTCCGCCGCTTCCTTGGTGTCGTAGACCATCACCAGCCGGCTTTGCGGATTCACGCTCACGCGTCCCATCGGCGATTTCAGCTTTTCGATCTCAGCCGTGATCGCAGCGATCTGGTCGAAGTCGCCTTCCCGTCCGGTCGACGTCTGGGCGGAGAACGAACCGGTATTGCCGCCGGAGCTGCCGCCACCGCCGTTGCCGGACTGATTGCCGGTCGACGTGTCCATCCCCTTGCTCATCGTCGACTTGATCGATACCTTGCCCGGGATCGCCGCGATCTGATACATGCGGGTGACGAACCGATTCACGTTGATCGTGCTGCCATCGAATGACCAGTCGAGCCCCAGGTCGGTCGTCATGTTCCGCATGTACATGCCAGCCTTGCCGGAAAACGCCTGTCGGTAGACCGGCTCTTCCGTTCGCGCGGCGTTGATCTGCCCTTTCGACTCCGTTTGGCCAGGCACCAGCGAGTCGCGCGGCACGAACACGTCCGGGCTCAGGTGCACGGGATAGCCCGTCGCTGTCGAAATGAGCGTGGCGATCTGCTTGATGCCTAGGTTGGCGGGCAGCGTGACAGTCTTGTCGCGGAACACGGCAGGCAGCGTCGCCTCGTACGCGAGCGGCACCAGCCGATCGCCGAGGAACGCGGTGGGCACGTCCTCCACGAGTGCCATCGGAGCGGGTCCCTTGCCGAGCGCGTCGGAGATCGTGCGGTGTGCGGCATCGTAGCTGTCGTTGACGTCCTGCTGCGTCACGGCGCAGCCTGCGGCCATCAGCGCGGCCGCAATCGCGACGCCGGATTTCAAAAGGTGAACACCCATGGTTCTCAATCCTGGCAATTGCCCGCGCGTGCAATGACGCGGATGACATTGTTTGTGTGGCGACACGCGCGCGTCGGCGTGCGCATGTGGTTCGTCGCCTTCATCACCTGCTGCAGCACCGAGGTGAAATCGCCGGTAAAGGAGGCGTTGAACTCCAGCGGCAGGTCGTCGTCGATCTTCCAGGCGAGTTGCCAGCCTTGCTGCTGCAGCCAGCGGTCGAGCGCGTCGCGCAGATTCACGTCGGCCGGCGTCACCGAGAACGTCAGCGTGCCGCTCGCGGCTGCCGCGCCCGCGCCCGGCAAGACGACGGCAGGGACGTCGGCGGACGGGGCGGCGGTTGCGCTCATCGGTGCGGGCGGCGGCAGCGCTTGGTTCGGCTGCGGGCTCTCCGCAGTTGCCGGTTGTGCCTTCGGCGCCGAGGCAAGCACCTGCCAGCCGTCGGCGTCGATTGAGTTCGTGGCGGAATCGACCGCGGCGTGTGCCGCGATATGCAACACGGCCAAGCCGCCGGCGACGAGTGCGCGAATCCGCGCCTGATTCGAATGTATCTTGTGCATGGTTACCGGCCCTGTTGCATAAAGCGGCGATAGATCGCGCTGGCGTAGACAAGCTGCTTGGACGGCGTGACCGCGTTGTAGGCGCCGACGGCTTTCCAGTTCGGACCAAAGCGACGCACGTTCGAGGCAAGGATCCACGCGCCGACGTAGGCGTTGACGCAGCCGTTAAAGAGATGCTCACGACGAATGCCGTAGCGCGCCAGCGTGGGGAGCCACGACGTATTGATCTGCATGAGGCCGATGTCCTCGCTGCCGTTCGAGTTCCTGTTCACGGCATTCGGGCGCATTCCGGACTCGTGCTGCGCGATGACGCGCAGCAGCCGCGGATTGACGCGATGGAAGGCGGCTGCGTCGTCAAGGCAATCCGCACGGCTCGGTAGTGCAATGAATGCCAACACGGCGGCGACGATAGGCGCGATGCGAATCACGTCGTCGGCCCTCCGCTCGCCTGCAGCGTCGCATCCGGCACTTCGCGGTAGACAACTTCCTTGCGGCGCTTCACATGAATCGTGTTGCCATCAGCTGTTACGGTGAACATGTCGGAAGTGCCTTCAAACATGAAGTAGCGCCCCCTCTGCTCGCCGATACCTAGATTCCGCGTGTCGGTCACGCCGACCCTAACGACGGACCCAGCGAACTTGAAGTAGGTACGGCCGTCTCGATCGAACACCGCCTCGAGCTTTGCCGCGTTCGGTTGGTCGAAGTCGTACACGGTCTTAGCGTCACGCGCTACTTCGACGCGATTCGTCGCGTCGGCCACGATGAAACGCTCGGCGCGATCGATCGTCATCACGCTCTTGCTTTCATCCCAGCTGGTGCGCAGCTCCTTCCCGTCCGGCGTCTTGAACGTAACGGTCTTCGCCGGCTTCGACGTGAAGCGAATCTGCATGTGCGAGTCGTCGCTGTCCCGAATTGCTTGCGCGCCGAATCGTTCGGCCAACCTCGAGACAGGCGGCGCTTCGGCCGTCACCCGTGCAACAACTCGGTTCAACCCAGCCTCGTCGGCTTCGCGGCTCGCCGACGCGTAGTTCAACGCCGCGGATTTCGGCGCGTCACCATGCAAGCGCACGTGGCGCGCAGTGAAGTCCACGTCCGCATACAGCCCGGCTTGCGTCATCAAACGGTCCAGCGCCTGCATCCAGTTTTCGCCGTCGCGCGTGGCAAAGTTTTCGGGCGTCGTCAGGTCAACATCCTTTTGGGCAGATCCTGTCCAGCCTTGCGGGACGAGCGCCTTGACGAAGCCACCAACCGTCATCGACGCATGAAGCCGGCGAACCGGCTCGAGAGCGGGACGCGTGCCGATCATCACCAGGCGGTTCGTGAAACCATCGAACCCGGCCGGCTGATCGTCCTTCATGGCCGCCGTTCCCCCGGCGGCGGCGCCGATGAACGTGTTCGCCTTCTTCCAGCGGGCCGTGGCCGAATGGGCGCCAACCTTGTACGTGATCGATGACGGCGTGCCCTCCACAACCACGTACGGGCCCTCGGTATGCCCCCCCTCGGCGACAATGACCTGGCCGGCACGCGGCTGGATATACGTCTTCTCGCCGTCGTTGAAGATAAGCGCCGGCCGCTCGGAAATGCCTCCGAGGATGTCGTAGTCGAAATCGAAAGGATCGGTGTTCGCTGCGGATGCGGTAGTGCATACGATCGCGGACGTGGCGCACGCGAGAATCTTGTTCGTGTGCTTCACAGGCCTGCCTCGATCATGGAAAGGTGTTGGACGAACCGTGCGAGGTACGCGCGCCCGGGATTGGGGTTTGCGCTGTGGTAGTACGCGACAGCCTTCGCAACCGAGTCAGTGCGCGCGAAATTCTCGGTGAGGATCGCCTCGGCGACCGCGACATTTGTCGCGGGCGCGAGCGCGTCCCATGCGGACGCAAAACGCTTGCCGTGGTAGCACCAGTTCACCTGCATCAGCCCGACGTCAAAATCGCAGCGATCACGGGCGAGCAGAGACTCGATCGCCTTGTACGCCTCTTCGCGAGACTTGAAGAAGTAGCCCTGCCCAGCGACGTTGAGCGTCCAAGGCCATGCATGGCCGCGGTAATTCGATTCGTTCAGCGCGATCCCGGCGAGAATCTTTGGATCGACGTTGGTGTGCAGCAACTCGAACGGTACGACAGCACGCGAGCACGCCCATCCGCCGCGGCGCTCGACCAGCGCCGCCTGCGCGCCGTCATCCAGCACCGGCGGTTGTAGCCAGCCACGGTCGATGAACAGATCGTCCAGTGCGACGTCGCGCCCATCGATCGACACCGTGATGCCCGTCTCACGGGAGCTGCGAACAGGTTGTCCGACCAGCGGCGACGCCCATTCGGTGAAAGCGTCGAGGCCGCAGTAATAGACCGGCTTGCCGGGTAGCATCGCGACCCGACGTGACTGCCCGTCTTGAATGACGACGCTTACCGGGCTGATCACCTGCGCGATCACGGCCGACTGCGCGTATGAGGCCGCCAGCGCGAATGCGAGGGCAAAAGCCGCGCGCGCGATCATCGCGCCCCCCGATACTCTTCAAGCACCATGTCGCGATTGACCTTGAGCATGAAGTGCCGCTCACCCGGCGACGACGTGATCGTCGGCGGGATGTTCTTGTAGCGATCGAGCACTGACTGCGCTGTCTGCGCTGCGATCTGTCCTGCCGTGCTGCCTGCTTGGGTGACACCGAGCGGGCCAGTCGTCGTGCTCTGATCGCTATTGCTGAAGGCACGGACCAGAATCGCCGTCAGGAATGATGTCGAATAGATCCTGAGGAAGTGGTTGTTCACGTGACCACTGAACCCGGCCGCGCCATTGCCGTCAGCACCCTGCGCGCCGTACAGCGGCACATGCTTTCCGTTCGGCAGGCGCATTTCCGCACCGGCCACGAGTATTGATTCCTGGCCCGGTTGAATATCGGCGCTGTACGGCGCAACGATTGTCGTGCCCCAGGGAATCACCAGGCAGCGACCATCGCCGTTGTTCGCGTACACGTCCGTCTCTACGGTCAAAGAAGCCGTGCCCGGGCGATCCGAGTTGAGCGCCTCGTTGGAGAGGACGGGAATCTTGGCAGGTGGCGATAGCGTACAGCCGTGCGACTGACCGACGAAACCGGCGCGCGCGAAATCCTTGTCGCCTTCGCTCAGCTGCGCAACGTCGTGCATGAAAGCGCTATCGCGCTGCTGGCTGGTCATCGGACCCGTGCCTTGCGCACCTCGAGCCGCCATTGCTGCCTGTGCGATCGAATCTTTCATCGCGGCGTCTCGCGCGGCCGCCTGTTGGAGCAGCATCTGCTGCGGCGTGACGATCCCAGGAGGTCCTTCCGGCTGCTGCGCTTGCCCTTCCTTGATCTTGATACCTGCGCGGAAGATCGGCGAGACGAAGATGCTGTCTGACGTTGCCCGCGAATTTCGGATCCCTTAGCTGAGTGAGATTATGCCAC
>NZ_JBQYLP010000108.1:0-11693 GCF_052683555.1 Burkholderia sp. BC1 | reverse complement strand
TAGTGCGGATTCCCGTGTGAAAGTAGGTAATCGTCAGGCTCCCTAAGCCAGGAACCCCCGCCCAGCAGGCGGGGGTTTTTGCATTTGTGGCGCCGAAATGCACTCTCGCGTCGCGATCGACGACGCCGTGCAGCCGACGCCGCCGACATTCGGTCGAACGCCACATCTTTCCATGTCGAACGGCAGCCGAAAGCCGAGCCCCACGATTTGATACGATCGAGATCTGTCGGACAGTCATCCGAACGAGATCGCGAAAGAGGGCATGGAATGAATATCGGCGACGCATCGCGCGCATCCGGCGTCAGCGCAAAAATGATCCGGTACTACGAGCAGGTCGGTCTGCTGACGCCAAGCAAGCGCAGCGACGCCGGCTATCGGATCTACGGTCCGGACGAAATCCATACGCTGCGGTTTATCCGCCAGGCGCGTCGACTCGGTTTTCTCGTCGAGGACATTCGAAAGCTGCTGACGCTATGGCAAGACCGGTCGCGAGCCAGTGCCGAAGTGAAGTCGATCGCACTCGGCCATGTCGCCGAGCTCGACAAACGAATCGCCGAACTCACCGATATGCGCAACACGCTGATGGACCTCGCTGCGCACTGTCACGGTGACGCGCGACCCGAATGCCCGATTTTGGCGCGACTTGCCGAGCCCGTCGGTGAACCACATTAGTGCGCGCGCTCGACACGCGGAACCGAGGCTTTACGCCACTCCCTTAAAAATCAATGGGTTACGAACAGAGGGCGGTGCATCATTCCAAAACGGAATGGCAGCCATGCAAGCATTTCACTAGCATCGCGGTGTGGGATCGCTATAATTCGGGATAACCCTATACGGGAAATCCCTGAATCTCGCTTCGCCAGGGTTCCCCTTCCGTGGAGAACATCATGATCGCCTACATCGTCGAAAAGCTGAGCAACTGGTTCGAATCCGCAGAGCGCGAGCGCCGTGAGGCTTACCTCGCCACGTCGTCGGACATCGTCCAGCTCGAGCAACGTATCCGTTCGCTCGAAACCAACGGCTACTCGCGGTAATTGCCGTGAACGCCAGGTGCCGTGTGGCACCGGTCGGAAAGCAAGCCCCGTATTGACGGGGCTTTGTTTTTTTGTGCGGCGAAACTGGAGAAATTCGCCGTATGGCGCTATGGTATGGGCCTGTTTTTCAATCAGGGGGCACGATCATGCGCTTGCGTTTCACGGGGCGCCGCGCTGCGCGCGCGCACGCCATTGCGGGTGCCGCGATACTGCTTCACGGCCTCGTCGCCGCGGCTGCGACGTCGTCGAAGCCGTTGATCCTCGATACTCAGCGCGGCATCCAGGACGGCCGCGGCGGACTGGTTCTGCAGACGGCACCGCTATCGTCGGAGCCGATTGTCGAGCCGGCAGGCATGCGCGCGCCGGCAGGGCAGACCGGCACTTCGTCGATTCCGCTGTTCGTCGCGCCGTACATCGACGTGCCGGCAGCAGGGGCATCGCGAACCGGCTCGCCGGCCGTCATCACGCCGCGCCCGCGACCGCTGCAGCCATAACGCCGATCACTTGCCGCGGTGCTCGACCTGGCATCGCGCGCCGCTGTCCTGTCCGAGCGTCTCGACCAGATAAGGCAGCGCGTCGTTCATGCTTTGGGCAAGCGTGTACGGCGGGTTCAGAATGAACATGCCGCTTCCGTAGAGGCCGAGCCCGTCTGCGGGCGGATTCGACACCGTCAGCGTCGCGTGCAGCCAGTTGTCCGGCTGCAGGCGCTTCAGCTGTTCCGCAAAACGCTGCGACTCGGGCCGCGTCACTTGCGGATACCAGATCGCATAGCAGCCCGTCGCGAAGCGCTTCAGGCACTCGGTCACGCAAGTGATCGTGCGTGCGTAATCCTTCTTGTCCTCGTACGACGGATCGATCAAGACGAGCGCACGTCGCGGCGGCGGCGGCAGCAGCGCCTTGATGCCCTCGAAACCGTCACCGGCGAAAATCATGGCGCGTCGGCCGGCATCGCGAAAGTTGTGGCGCAGCACGTCGATTTCGGTCGTGTGCATTTCGAACAGGCGCATCCGGTCCTGTTCGCGCATCAAGCGCCACGCGAGATACGGCGAGCCCGGGTAGTAACGCAGTTCGCCGTCGTCGTTCAGCGCGCGCACTTCGTCGACATACTCGCCGAGCGCCGCCGGCAGATTCTTGTCGTTCCACAGTCGGCCGATGCCGGTATCGTATTCGGCCGTCTTCGCCGCATAGCCGTCGCGCAGCGAATACACGCCCGCGCCGGCATGCGTATCGATGTACCAGTACGACTTGTCCTTCTTGTTCAGGTAGCGCAGCAGTTGAACGACGACGGCGTGCTTGAGCACGTCCGCGTGGTTGCCTGCGTGAAAACCGTGACGATAGCTGAGCATGGCGGGCGGCCTGGAACGAATGGTGAATCGGGAAAAGCGGTCATCAGCGCGATCGGGCGCCGATGCGGCCGCGTATTGTACGCGAGGTACGCGCCTCGTCGCGCCTTACTCGTACGCGTCGCCGACCACCGCTTCGACGCGTTGCTTCACGTCCGGCGCGAGCCGCGCGACGACGTCGAGCGCACGCATGTTGTCGCCGATCTGCTCGATCCGCGAGGCGCCGGTGATCACCGAACTGACGCGCGGATTCGCGAGCACCCACGCGATCGCGAGCTGGCCGGTCGTGCAGCCGAGCTCGGCCGCGATGTCGCCGAGCTGCGCGACGATCGCGTTGCTTGCCGGATCGGTGAGGCGGTCGCGCAGCCAGTCATAGCCCTGCACCTGTGCGCGACTGCCGGGCGGGACGCCGTTGCGGTACTTGCCGGTCAGCAGGCCAGACGCGAGCGGGCTCCATGTGGTCAGGCCGAGGCCGTAATCGTCGTAGAGCCGCGCATATTCCTGCTCGACGCGCGTGCGGTGGAACAGGTTGTACTGCGGCTGCTCGACGATCGGCTTATGCAGATGATGCCGTTCGGCGATGTCGTATGCGGCGCGGATCTCGTCTGCGCTCCACTCGGAAGTACCCCAGTACAGCGCCTTGCCGCGCGCGATCATGTCGCTCATCGCCCATACGGTTTCTTCGATGGGCGTATGCGGATCGGGGCGATGGCAGTAGACGAGATCGACATAGTCGAGCTGCAGCCGCCGCAACGAGCCGTCGATGGCGTTCAGCAGATATTTGCGGTTTAGCGTGTGGTACTGGTTCGGCGCTTCGGCCAGTCCCCAGAAAAACTTCGTCGACACGATGTAGCTGACACGCGGCCAGCCGAGCGACTTCAGCGCTTGGCCCATGATTTCTTCGGATCTGCCGCCCGCGTAGACCTCGGCGTTGTCGAAGAAATTGACGCCAGCGTCCCGCGCGGCGGCGAGACATTCGCGCGCGATCCGCTGATCGACCTGGTTGCCGTACGTGACCCACGAACCGAGCGAAAGCGCGCTGATCTGCAGGCCGGAGCGGCCAAGGCGCCGATAGTGCATGCGACTCTCCTGCGTGGACTCGATCGACCTTAAGCTTAGACGTTTTGCGCGCGGCCGGCAGCGCCGATCGTGCACAATAGCGGCTGGTTCGCCGGTGCGGCCGCCGGGTGGAGGCGGGCGCGGCGCAGGCAGGCTTTATCGATCCGATAACAGAAGGAGACGGACATGGCAGCAGATCTGAGCGGCAAGACCGCAGTCGTCACGGGCGCCGCAAGCGGCATCGGCAAGGAAATCGCGCTGGAGCTGGCGAAGGCGGGTGCGGCCGTCGCGATCGCCGATCTGAACCTGGACGGCGCGACGGCCGTCGCCGACGAGATCAACAAGGCCGGCGGCAAGGCGATCGGCGTCGCGATGGACGTGACCAACGAGGAAGCCGTCAACACCGGAATCGACAAGGTCGCCGAGACGTTCGGCTCGGTCGACATCCTCGTGTCGAATGCCGGCATCCAGATCGTGAACCCGATCGAGAACTACTCGTTCGCCGACTGGAAGAAGATGCAGGCGATCCACGTCGACGGCGCGTTCCTGACGACCAAGGCCGCGCTCAAGCACATGTACAAGGACGATCGCGGCGGCGTCGTGATCTACATGGGTTCGGTGCACTCGCACGAGGCGTCGCCGCTGAAGTCGGCCTACGTGACGGCCAAGCACGGCCTGCTCGGTCTCGCGCGCGTGCTCGCGAAGGAAGGCGCGAAGCACAACGTGCGCTCGCATGTCGTGTGTCCCGGTTTCGTACGCACGCCGCTCGTCGACAAGCAGATTCCCGAGCAGGCCAAGGAGCTCGGCATCAGCGAAGAGGAAGTCGTGAAGAAGGTGATGCTCGGCAATACAGTCGACGGCGTGTTCACGACCGTGCAGGACGTCGCGCAGACGGTGCTGTTCCTGTCGGCGTTCCCGAGCGCCGCGCTGACCGGTCAGTCGGTGGTCGTCAGCCACGGCTGGTATATGCAATAAAGCGAGCGCCGCTGCGCGCGTTGCCGCGCGCGCGACAGCGAATGGCATAAAAAAACGCGCTCCGGAGAGCGCGTTTTTTGTTTCGGCTGAGCGGCGGGCAGCGACGACTGCTGCCGCGCTGCCGCTTTACTTCAGCACGGCCGCGACGGCGTTCGCGACGACGTCGAGGTTACGCGTGTTCAGCGCCGCGACGCAGATCCGGCCCGTTGCGACGGCGTAAATGCCGAACTCTTCGCGCAGACGATCGACTTGCGCGGCGGTCAGACCCGAATACGAGAACATCCCGCGCTGTGCGTTGATGAAGCTGAAGTCGCGATCGACGCCGCTCGCCTTCAGGCGCTCGACGAGACCGTTGCGCATCGCGCGAATGCGATCGCGCATTTCGCCGAGTTCCTGCACCCACGCAGCGTGCAGTTCCGGCGACGCTAGCACTGCAGCAACCACGGCACCGCCATGCGTCGGCGGGTTCGAGTAGTTCGTGCGGATCACGCGCTTGAGCTGCGACAGCACGCGCGCGGCTTCGTCCTTGCTGGACGTGATGATCGACAGCGCGCCGACGCGCTCGCCGTACAGCGAGAACGACTTCGAGAACGACGACGAGACGAACGCGTTCAGATCGGCTGCCGCGAACAGACGCACGGCCGCGGCATCGGCCTCGATGCTTTCGCCGAAGCCCTGATACGCGATGTCGAGGAACGGCACGAGGTTGCGCGCCTTGACGACGTCGACGACCTGCTGCCATTGCGCTTCGGTCAGGTCCACGCCGGTCGGGTTGTGGCAGCACGCGTGCAGCACGACGATCGTGCCCGGCGCATAGCCGTTCAGCGCCGACAGCATGCCTTCGAAGTTCACGCCGTTGGTGGCCGCGTCGTAGTACGGATACGCGACGACCTCGAAACCGGCCGCTTCGAACAGCGCGCGGTGGTTTTCCCAGCTCGGATCGCTGATCGCGACCTTCACGTTCGGGTTCACGGTGCGCAGGAAATCGGCGCCGATCTTCAGTGCGCCCGTGCCGCCCAGCGCCTGCGCGGTGACCACACGGCCCGCGGCGATCAGCGGCGACTCGTTGCCGAGCAGCAGCTTCTGCACGGCCGCGTCGTATGCGGCGATGCCGTCGATCGGCAGATAGCCGCGCGGCAGGCCGGCGTCGACGCGTGCCTTTTCCGCTTCACGGACCGCGCGCAGCAGCGGAATCTTGCCGTCTTCGTTCGTGTAGACGCCGACGCCGAGATTGACCTTGGTCGGACGCGTATCGGCGTTGAAGGCTTCGTTCAGGCCCAGGATCGGGTCGCGGGGAGCAAGCTGGACAGCGGAGAAGAGCGACATGATGATTCGGCAGTAGTAAAAAGAGGGTCAGGCTTTCAACCGGCAAGGCGGGCGCTGCAGCGCCCGCACGGGCAGGCACGACGCCGGGAAGTGCAGCAGCCTGTCATTGTAGCGAATTCGCGCCGGAGCGACGTGCCCGATCGCGATGTCGGCCGGCCGCCGCGTGTCGGGAGGCGGCAGCAGATCGCGCCGTCGCGAAGCGCTAGAATAGTTTTTTTGCCTCCGCACCGGCTGCACTCCATGTCAGAACACCATGCCGAAATCGGCGACACGCTCGACGAATCCAAATTCGTGACGTTCGAAGGGTCGCCGTTCCAGCTCTATCAGCCGTATCCGCCCGCGGGCGACCAGCCGACCGCCATCGACACGCTCGTCGAAGGCGTGCAGGACGGTCTCGCATTCCAGACGCTGCTCGGCGTGACGGGCTCGGGCAAGACCTTCACGATGGCGAATACGATCGCGCGGCTCGGCCGCCCGGCGATCGTGTTCGCGCCGAACAAGACGCTCGCCGCGCAGCTCTACGCGGAGTTCCGCGAGTTCTTCCCGCGCAACGCGGTCGAGTATTTCGTGTCGTACTACGATTACTACCAGCCGGAAGCGTACGTGCCGCAGCGCGACCTGTTCATCGAGAAGGACTCGTCGATCAACGAGCACATCGAGCAGATGCGGCTGTCGGCGACCAAGAGCCTGATGGAGCGCCGCGACGTCGTGATCGTCGCGACGGTGTCGGCCATCTACGGTATCGGCAATCCGTCCGAATACCACCAGATGATCCTGACGCTGCGCACCGGCGACAAGCTCGGCCAGCGCGACGTGATCGCGCGGCTGATCGCGATGCAGTACACGCGCAACGAGCAGGACTTCCAGCGCGGCACATTCCGCGTGCGCGGCGACACGATCGACATCTTCCCGGCCGAACACGCGGAGATGGCCGTGCGCGTCGAGCTGTTCGACGACGAGGTCGAGACGCTGCAACTGTTCGACCCGCTGACGGGGCGCGTGCGCCAGAAGATCCCGCGCTTCACCGTGTATCCGTCGTCGCACTACGTGACGCCGCGCGACACCGTGATGCGCGCGGTCGAGACGATCAAGGAGGAGCTGCGCGAGCGGCTCGAGTTCTTCCACCGCGAAGGCAAGCTCGTCGAAGCGCAGCGTCTCGAGCAGCGCACGCGCTTCGACCTCGAGATGCTGCAGGAGCTCGGCTTCTGCAAGGGCATCGAGAACTACTCGCGGCACTTTTCGGGCGCGGCGCCCGGCGAGCCGCCGCCGACGCTCGTCGACTACCTGCCGCCCGACGCGCTGATGCTGCTCGACGAATCGCACGTGCTGATCGGCCAGCTGAACGGCATGTACAACGGCGACCGCGCGCGCAAGGAAAACCTCGTGAATTACGGGTTCCGGCTGCCGTCGGCGCTCGACAACCGGCCGCTGAAGTTTCACGAGTTCGAGCGCAAGATGCGCCAGGTCGTGTTCGTGTCGGCGACGCCGGCCGACTACGAGCAGCGCGTGACGGGGCAGATCGCGGAGCAGGTCGTGCGGCCGACCGGGCTCGTCGATCCGGAAATCGAGGTGCGGCCCGCGAGTTCGCAGGTCGACGACGTGCTGACCGAAATCAACGCACGCGTGAAGGCCGGCGAGCGTGTGCTGATCACCGTGCTGACGAAGCGGATGGCCGAGCAGCTGACCGAGTTCCTCGCCGATCACGGCATCAAGGTGCGCTATCTGCATAGCGACATCGACACGGTCGAGCGCGTGGAAATCATCCGCGACCTGCGGCTCGGCACGTTCGACGTGCTGGTCGGGATCAACCTGCTGCGCGAAGGGCTCGACATCCCCGAGGTGTCGCTCGTCGCGATCCTCGACGCGGACAAGGAGGGCTTCCTGCGCGCCGAGCGTTCGCTGATCCAGACGATCGGCCGTGCGGCGCGCAACGTGAACGGCAAGGCGATCCTGTACGCGGACACGATGACCGAGTCGATGAAGCGCGCGATCGGCGAGACCGAGCGGCGCCGCGCGAAGCAGATCGCGTACAACGAGAAGATGGGCATCACGCCGCGCGGCGTGGTCAAGCGCATCAAGGACATCATCGACGGCGTCTACAACGCGGACGACGCGCGCGCGGAGCTGAAGGAAGCGCAGCAGCGCGCGAAATTCGAGGACATGTCGGAGAAGCAGCTCGCGAAGGAAATCAAGCGTCTCGAGAAGCAGATGGCCGACTACGCGAAGAACCTCGAATTCGAAAAGGCGGCCGCGACGCGCGATCAGCTCGCGCTGCTGCGCGAGCGCGTGTTCGGCGCGAATGTCGGCGATCACGTGAGCGGCGGCCGGTAAATCTTTCCCAACATCGCTGAAACCTGCCGGTAACGGCCGTGTAAGCCTTGTCGCATCAGGGGTTTGCCGCCGTTCCGGTTTGTTCGGAAACCGGTTCGGTGCTACACTGCGCAATTATTGAGAATTGTTCGCATTAACGTTCTTCGTTGCGTTAGTGTTTCCAGCGAGCCGTCCGGTCGGGCGTTTCGCACGTGTTGTCAGACAAAAACAAGGAGTGTCCATGTTGGGTTCTTCGTTTATCCGCACGTCGGTGGCGGTGATGGCGGCACTGGCCGCGATGTCGGTTTCGGCTGCGGAATATCCGATCGGCAAGCAGCAGATCCAGGGCGGCATGGAAATCGGCGCCGTCTATCTGCAGCCGATCACGATGGATCCGGAAGGGATGATGCGCAAGGCGTCCGATTCCGACATCCATCTCGAAGCCGACATCCACGCGGTGAAGAACAACCCGACCGGCTTCGCGGAAGGCGACTGGATGCCGTATCTGCAGGTCTCGTACAAGCTGACGAAGCAGGGCGACACGAAGTGGAAGGCCGAGGGCGACCTGATGGGCATGGTCGCGAGCGACGGCCCGCACTACGGCGACAACGTCAAGCTGAACGGCCCGGGCAAGTACCACCTCACGCTGATGGTGAAGCCGCCGATGCAGTCGGGCCACATGGCGTTCGGCCGCCACGTCGACAAGGAAACCGGTGTCGGCCCGTGGTTCAAGCCGATCACGCTCGAATACGACTTCCCGTTCGCCGGTATCGGCAAGAAGGGCGGGTATTGATCGGTCACGGACGGCGCGCTTCGTGCGCGCCGTCGGCGTAGAGAACCCACGATGAAATTTCCCCAGAAAATCGTCGCCGCCGCTGCCGCGATGTGGCTCGCGGGCGCGGCGTACGCAGCCGATCTGCCGACGTTCAAGCTCGAGATGGCGGACGGCAAGCTGAATCCGGCCCGGATCGAAGTCCCGGCCGGCCAGCGTTTCAAGATCGAGATCAAGAACACCGGCAAGGGCGCCGCCGAATTCGAGAGCGTGCAG
This sequence comes from Burkholderia sp. BC1, assembly GCF_052683555.1. Classification (NCBI taxonomy): domain Bacteria; kingdom Pseudomonadati; phylum Pseudomonadota; class Betaproteobacteria; order Burkholderiales; family Burkholderiaceae; genus Burkholderia; species Burkholderia sp. BC1. Next base: position 2,598 of record NZ_JBQYLP010000108.1, on the reverse strand, counting down.
CTGCGCAAGGAGAAGGTGCTTGCGCCGGGTGCCGATTCGTTCGTGGTCGTCGCCCCGCTGTCGCCGGGCGAATACAAGTTTTTCGACGATTTCCACCAGCAGGCGCAGGGCGTGATCGTCGCGAAGTAACGTTTTGTCTGCGTGCGGGCGCGCGGATGCGCCGCTCGCACGTCAGGAGGTATCGATGGGTCAGATCTTGTTCATCGTCTGGCGGGAGAGCGTCGAAGCGCTGCTCGTCGTCGGCATTCTGTATGCATGGCTGAAGAACGGCGACGCCGACGCGCGCCGCGGCCTGCCTTTCCTGTGGACCGGCGTCGTCGTGGGCCTGCTGATGGCAGTCGGCCTCGGCGCCGCGCTCGTCGGGTTCACCGAAGTGCTGTCGGGCGACGCGCAGGACTATTTCCAGACCGCGATGGTGCTGATCGCCTGCGTGCTGATCGTGCAGATGGTGCTGTGGATGCGCCGGCATGGACGCACGCTGAAACGCGACATGGAGCAGTCGCTCCAGCAAAGTACGCGCGATTCGAACTGGTGGGGCGTCGCGGTGCTGGTCGCGCTGGCGATCGCCCGTGAAGGCAGCGAGACGGTGATCTTCCTGTACGGCCTCGGCTTCGGCCAGTCCGGCCATGTCGACGGCAGCCAGATGCTCGCGGTCGTGATCGGCCTCGGCCTCGCGTTCCTGACCTTCTACCTGCTGCAGCTCGGCGGCAAGTACTTCTCGTGGCGGCACTTCTTCCGCGTGACCGAAGTGATGCTGCTGTTCCTCGGCGCGGGCCTGTTCGAGACCGGCGTCGACAAGCTGATCGACAAGGAAATCCTGCCGCTCGGCATCTCGCAGGTGTGGGATACGTCGGCGATCCTCGACGATTCCGGCACGTTCGGCTCGCTCGTCGCGACGCTGACCGGTTATCGCGCGCACCCGGCGCTGACGAACCTGATCGCCTATGCGCTGTACTGGGCGGTCGTGTGGCTGCTGATGAAGCGTGCGAGCCGTCGCCCGGCCGTCGCAGCGGGTCGCGCGGCATGAGCGTCGTCGCAGCAGCAAAGCCGGGCCGGCTCGCGCAGGCCGGCCACTGGATGCAGCGCCACGGGGCGCTGATTCGCGGCATCCAGTGGGTCGTCGTTGCCGTCTATGCGTTCCTGATCATCGTGCCGGCGATCACGCCGCTGCCGGACGATTCCGCGCATCTCTGGAGCAACCTGACGCTCGCTGCGGAATTCGTGTTCTGGGGCATCTGGTGGCCGTTCGTGCTGCTGTCGATGGTGATGCTCGGCCGCGTCTGGTGCGGCGTGCTGTGTCCCGAGGGCGCGCTGGCCGAGTATGCAAGCCGCTTCGGCCGCGGGCGTGCCATTCCGCGCTGGATGCGGTGGGGCGGCTGGCCGTTCGTCGCGTTCGGGATCACGACGATCTACGGCCAGATGGTCAGCGTGTATCAGTATCCGCTTGCCGTGCTGCTCGTCCTCGGCGGGTCGACGGCCGCCGCCATCGTGATCGGGCTGCTGTACGGTCGCGAGAAGCGCGTGTGGTGCAAGTACCTGTGCCCCGTCAACGGCGTGTTCGGGCTGCTCGCTCGGCTTGCGCCGATGCGCTACAAGGTCGACGAGGAAGCGTGGCGGCGCTCATACAAGAACGGCGAGCACGGGCATCGCGTGATTCCGATCAACTGCGCGCCGCTCGTGCCGCTGCGCAACATGAAGGGCGCCGCCGCGTGTCACATGTGCGGCCGCTGCAGCGGTCATCGCGACGCGATCGCGTTGTCGTGGCGCTCGCCGTCCGATGAAGTCGTCAATCTCGGCGCGCAGCAGGCGAATCCCTGGGATACCGCGCTGATCCTCTACGGTCTGCTTGGCGTTGCGATCGGTGCGTTCCACTGGACGGTCAGTCCGTGGTTCGTGCAGATCAAGCAGTGGCTTGCCGGTTGGCTAATCGACCACGACATCACGTGGCCGCTCGAGACCAACGCGCCGTGGTTCTTGCTGACGCACTATCCGGACCGCAACGACGTGTTCTCGTGGCTCGACGGCGGGCTGATCGTCAGCTACATCGTCGGCACGGGCCTCGTGTACGGTACGGCGCTGCTCGTGCTGCTGGCCGGCGCGACGCTGATGCTCGGCCGCTTCGATCGCGTACGGCTCCATCATCTGGCTCAGGCATTGATTCCGATCGCGGGTGCCGGCGTGTTCCTCGGGTTGTCGGCGACGACCTTGTCGCTGCTGCGCGCCGAACATGTGCCGCTCGGTTGGGCGGCCGATGTGCGGATTGCGATTCTGGTCGGCGCAAACGCGTGGAGCGCCTGGCTCGCATGGAAGGTGACGGGCCGCTACGCGACGTGGCCGCGCCGGCTCGCGGCTTTCGCGTGGTTTGCCGCCGCGCTGGCGGTGATCGATAGCGCGTGGTGGCTGATGTTCTGGGGTTTCTGAGCGGCTGCGCGCATCGCGTCGGCCACAGCGGCCGATCGCCGAACGGCGTCGGTCTGCCTTCATGGATTGCATTGCCGCACGAGCGCGAGCGCATCGAGGCGCACAAATAAAAAGCGACACGTCGAAGGTGAACTGACCCCGCAAAGTTGGACGGTTAAACACTAGGCGCCCAAGGGC
>NZ_JBQYLP010000107.1:0-11970 GCF_052683555.1 Burkholderia sp. BC1 | reverse complement strand
GGCTACGTCTGCGATGACCGCCGAGCCGAATAAATCAGCGTTTCCTTAGCGGCTTCGCGGCACGACAAGGCCGCGAAATCCGTCGAACCGGCCGCCGCGCAATCCGCGGCGGCTTCACAACAACACAGGTCGTGCTCATGAAAATCCATACGCTCGCCAAGGCGCTCGTCGCGGTCGCACTCGTCGCCGCAGGAACCGCCGCGCAGGCCGATCGCCTCGACGACATCAAGAAAGCCGGCGTGCTGCGCGTCGCGACGTTCGACAGCAACCCGCCGTTCGGCTATGTCGACGCGAAGACGAACCGCATCGTCGGCCTCGACGTCGACTATGCGAAGGCGCTCGCCGACAAGCTCGGCGTCAAGCTGCAGCTTCAGCCGACGAACCCCGCGAACCGCATTCCGTTCCTGACCTCCGGCAAGGTCGATCTCGTGCTCGCGAACTTCACGATCACCGAAGAGCGCGCGAAGCAGGTCGATTTCAGCATCCCGTATTTCTCGTCGGGCCAACAGTTTCTCGCGAAGAAGGGCGTGCTGAAGTCGGCGGACCAGTTGAACGGGCTGCGCATCGGCGCCGACAAGGGCACGACGAACGAAATCACGCTGCGCGAGAAATTCCCGAAGGCGACGATCGTCGCGTACGACGACACGCCGTTCGCGTTCGCCGCGCTGCGCGCAGGCAACGTGCAGGCGATCACGCAGGACGGCCCGAAGCTGATCGGGCTGCTCGCGAACGTGCCGGACAAGCAGAACTACGAGATTCCGCCGTTTACGATCTCGAACGACTACATGGGCGTCGGCGTGCCGAAGGGCGAGACGCGGCTGCTCGCGTTCGTCAACGACACGCTGAAGGGCCTCGAAGCGAGCGGCCGCGCCGCGCAGATTTACGACGCGTGGTTCGGGCCGACGACGAAAACGCCGCTCGCGCGCATTTTCCGCATCGGCGACAAGACCTGAGCGCATGTTCGGGCTCGCTCCCAAATATCTGGGCTGGCTCGGGCAGGGCTTCCTGCTGACGCTCGGGCTCGCGGCCGCGTCGGCCGTCGCGGCGGCGATCGGCGGCCTGCTGCTTGCAGTGCTGCGCCACGCGCGCGTCGCGCCGCTGCGTGCGGCGGCCGCCGCCTATGTCGTCGCGTTTCGCAACACGCCGCTGCTCGTGCAGTTGCTGTTCTGGTATTTCGGCGTCGCGTCGCTGCTGCCCGACACCTGGACCGCATGGCTGAATGCCGCCCACGTATGGCGCGCGGGACCGCTCGCGCTCGCATGGCCGTCGTTCGAATTCGTCGCAGGCTGGGTCGGGCTGAGCGCCTATACCGCGGCGTTCGTCGCCGAAGAGTGTGAAGCCGGGCTGCGCGGCGTGCGGCGTGCACAGCACGACGCGGCCGCCGCACTCGGGCTCACGCCGCTGCAGTCGCTGCGCTACGTGGTGCTGCCGCAGGCCGTGCGTATCGCGCTGCCGCCGCTGTTCGGCCAGATCATGAATCTCGTGAAGAATTCGTCGCTCGCGATGGCGATCGGCGTCGCGGAACTGTCGTATGCGTCGCGGCAGGTCGAGACGGAGACGTTCAAGACGTTCGCCGCGTTCGGCATCGCGACCTTGCTCTACGTCGCGACGGTCGCGGCGATCGAGGCCGGCGCGTACGCGACCACGCAGTGGCGCGACCGGCTCGGCACCGGGCGGTGACGATGGATTGGACGCTGCTGTTGTCGAATCTGCCGTATCTGCTCGTCGGCGCGTTTCCGGACGGCCCGCTCGGCGGCGCCGCGCTGTCGCTCGTGCTCGCGATCGCGTCGGCGCTCGCCTCGGCGGTGCTCGGTGTCGCGCTCGGCGTCGCGATGACGCTCGCGCGCGGCCCGCTGCGCGTACTGCTGCTCGCCGCGATCGGCTTCTTTCGCGCGATTCCGGTGCTGATGCTGATCTTCTGGACGTATTTCCTGATGCCGATCCTGCTGCATACCGACGTGCCGGGGCTCGCGACCGTCGTGTGTGCGCTCGCGCTCGTCGGCGGTGCGTATCTCGCGCACGCCGTGCATGCGGGAATCGTCGCGGCGGGCGCCGGCCAGTGGCAAGCGGGACTGTCGCTCGGGCTCACGCGCTGGCAGACCGTGCGCCACGTGCTGCTGCCGCAGGCCGTGCGGATCATGACGCCGTCGTTCGTGAACCAGTGGGTCGCGCTCGTGAAGGACACGTCGCTCGCGTATATCGTCGGCGTGCCGGAACTGTCGTTCGTCGCGACGCAGGTGAACAACCGGCTGATGGTGTATCCGGCGCCGATCTTCCTGTTCGTCGCCGCGATCTACCTCATCATCTGCACGTCGCTCGACGGCGCCGCGCGCTGGTTGCTGTCGCGCGGCCCGCGCGAGCGGGGCCGCGCATGCGACGCCGCGGCGTGCACGCCGCGCGCGCCGCGTATCGCCGCCGATCAGGACGCCGCGTAGTGCGTGTCGAACACGGCGCGCAGCGTCGATTTGTCGATCGCGAAGTCGCCCCACAGCGGGCCGTCGTTCTGCACGAACGCGAACGGCGCGGTGCTGATCGACGCGAGACGGAAACGCCATTCGGCGGCTTCCTGCCGGAACGCGGTCAGTTGCATGTCGGATAGCGCCGTCTGCGCGCTCGCGAGCGTGACGAGCGGATCGACCGGTTCGTTCGCGACGCGCACCTCGAAGTGCAGGTGCGGACCCGTCGCCGCGCCGGTCATGCCGACCGAGCCGATGCGCTGGCCCTGCTTGACGACTTCGCCGACCTTGAGCCCGCGCGCGAACGCGGACAGGTGCGCGTAGTACGTCGAATAGCCGTCGGCATGATCGACGATCACGTAATGACCGTAGCCGCCCGGATCGGTGCCGACGAACAACACGACGCCGTCGGCGGCGGCCGCGACCGGCGTGCCGGACGGCGCGGCGAGGTCGACGCCCGTATGGAACGCCATCGCCTGCGACAGCGGATGAATGCGCTCGCCGAAGAACGAGCTGATGCGCGTCCACTTCACCGGCATCGTGAACGCGGCCGCTTCGAGCGGCGCGCCGTCGAGCGTGTAGTACGCGCCGTGCTCGGCGCCCGGCGCGCGGAACCAGATCGCGCCGAACGTGCGGCCCGCGACGCGCAGCTCGAGCGCGGTGAGCCGCGGCGCTTCGCCGCGCGTATCGAACGCGACGCGGTAATAGTCGCCGCGCTTCGCGCTCGCGTGCATCGCGACCTTGCCGCTGACGAGATCGCCGAGCTGGATCCGGACTTCGGGCGGCACGTCGATGCGGTTCAGCGTATCGGCGAGCGAGAGCTCGATCGTGCCCGCGCGCATGCCGTGCAGCGGCTCGGGCGGCGCGAGCGTAAACAGGTTCGCGTAGCCCAGCATGTCGTTGCGGTGCGCGCTGAGCGGCGCGAACAGGCCGGGCTGCGCGTTGCGCTCGCCGATCGTGCGGGCGAGTTCGCTCGTCACGAAATGTTGTGCGGTGGGAAACGGCGTGTCGGACAGCACGCGCTGCGGCAGCACGACCGTGTCGGCGTCGACGGGGCCGGGCCGTTGCGAGACGGCCGGCAGCGCGGCGGCCAGCCCGAGCGCGGCGAGCGCGCCGAGCACCGCGGCGGGCACCAGCGCGCGCATGAAGCGCTGCGCGCGGCCCGGCGCGGAAGCATCACGAGTTGCGGCTAACTTGACCAAGGGTCCACATCCAGAAAAGCGGTTCACGGGGGTGTGGGCGGGACCGCCGGCGGCTCATCCGTCGAACGGCGACGGGGCGGGCGGCGGGCGTGCAACAAAACAGGCCCCGCCAGGGGCCTGTGTCGTTTCCGTTCGACCCAACGCGCGGGCAAACCCGCTTCGAACGGCGGCGTGCATGCCGGGTCGAACCCGGTTATCACGAAGACGCTAAAGAAAGCTGACAGCGCGAGTCTACCGATGTTCCGGAAGATGTTAAAAATTTTAAAGAGGGTCGACTCACTCGTTTCACAGTGCGGTAAATCGGGTTAAATCGGCATTTATTGCGATCGTTTCGCGGGCTTCGGCAATTTGTGTGCGGGACGCCGCAGCGCCGCGGAGGTCCGCACCGCGTCGAAGCCCGCATCGAGCATCGCTTCCGCGTCGTTCCACAGATTGCCGCGCAGCCGGTTCGTCCAGATCATCGACGCGAACACGCCTTCGAGCAGCGAGACGAGATAGACGGCGGCCAGATGCACGTCGAGGTCGGCCGCGAGTTCGCCCGCCTCGATCGCACGGCGCAGCAGCGCCTTCGTGATCCGCAGCGTCTGCAGTTCGAGCAGCATCCGGCGGCGCAGCAGCGCCGCGTTCTCGTCGCTTTGCTCGCACTTCGTGTAGAGGATCACGAGCACGCGCTGCATCGAACCGGGCTCGCCGCACTGGCGCAGATAGTGCGACGCGGCGTGCCGCAGCGTCGCGAACGCCGGCAGCCCGTCGCCGGCCTCGAAGCCCTCCGATGTGCGCGCGAACGCGCGGTCGCACATCGCGAGGCACACCTCCATCTTGTTGCGGTAGTGGCCGTACACGGCGCCGCGCGACATGCCGGCGGCCTCGGCGAGGTCCGCCATCGCGGTTTGCGCGACGCCCTTGTCGAGCAGCACGAGCTCGGCGGCGTCGAGGATCCGGTGCTTGATGGCGAGCGATTCTTCCCGGGTCTTGCGAGCCATGTATCGAGTTTCCTTACATTACGCTGTCGCTTTATTGAGACAGTCTGACGATTGGATGGAGGATCGATGTATTTAATCAGTCGTGACTGATTATAATCGGCGACCCTGAGCCGCCGCATTGTATCGGCGGCGCACGATCCGAGGTCCCAGATGAATGACAAACGCTCGCTGTCGCGCCGGCTGACGCCGCTCGCGCTGGCCGTCGCCGTGGCCGCGGCCGGCTGCGGAAAGGGCAAACCCGACGCCGAGCCGCCGGCCGTGCAGAAGGCGACCGTCGTCACGGTGCGTCCGGTCGCGGTGCCGATGACCGTCGAGCTGCCGGGCCGGCTCGATGCCTATCGACGCGCGGAAGTGCGCGCGCGCGTCGCCGGCATCGTCACGGCACGCACGTACGATGAAGGCCAGGAAGTGAAGCAGGGCGCCGTGCTGTTTCGCATCGATCCCGCGCCGTTGAAGGCGGCACGCGATGCGGCGCAGGGCGCGCTCGCCAAGGCGCAGGCCGCGGCGGCCGCGGCCGCCGACAAGCGGCGGCGCTATGCGGATCTCGTGCGCGATCACGCCGTCAGCGAGCGCGACTACACCGAGGCCGTTGCGGCCGACACGCAGGCGAAGGCCGAAGTCGCGTCGGCGAAGGCCGAACTCGCGCGTGCGCAGCTGCAGCTCGACTACGCGAACGTGACCGCGCCGATTTCCGGGCGGGCGCGGCGCGCGCTCGTGACCGAAGGCGCGCTCGTCGGACAGGGCGAAGCGACGCCGCTCACGACCGTCGAGCAGCTCGATCCGATCTACGTGAATTTCTCGCAGCCGGCCGCCGACGTCGAGGCACTGCGGCGCGCGGTGAAAAGCGGGCGCGCGACCGGCATCGCGCAGCAGGACGTCGCGGTGACGCTGCTGCGCGCCGACGGCACGCCGTATCCGCTGAAGGGCAAGCTGCTGTTCAGCGATCTCGCGGTCGATCCGACCACCGATACCGTCGCGATGCGCGCGCTGTTTCCGAATCCCGAGCGCGAGCTGCTGCCGGGCGCGTACGTGCGGATCGCACTCGATGCGGCGGTCGACCACCGCGCGCTGCTCGTGCCGCGCGACGCGCTGCTGCGTACGGCCGAGCGCACGTCGGTGCGCGTCGTCGATGCGGCGGGCAGCGTGAAGGACGTCGAAGTCGTCGCGGACCGCATGAGCGGTCGCGACTGGCGCATCACGCGCGGGCTGAATGGCGGCGAGCGCGTGATCGTCGACAACGCCGCGCAGTTCGCCCCCGGCACCGTCGTGAAGCCCGTCGACGCGCGGCCCGCGCAGGCGGCGCCGGGTTCGGCGGCCTCCGGCACGCCCGGCCGTCAAACCTGACCGGTAGCGCTGACCATGGCACGTTTCTTCATCGATCGCCCCGTATTCGCGTGGGTGATCGCACTCTTCATCATGCTGGGCGGCGCGTTCGCGATCCGCGCGCTGCCCGTCGCGCAATATCCGGACATCGCGCCGCCCGTCGTCAGCATCTATGCGACGTATCCGGGTGCGTCCGCGCAGGTCGTCGAGGAATCGGTGACCGCGCTGATCGAGCGCGAGATGAACGGCGCGCCGGGCCTGCTGTATACGTCGGCGACGAGCAGCGCGGGCATGGCCTCGCTGTATCTGACGTTCCGGCAGGGCGTCAACGCCGATCTCGCGGCCGTCGAAGTGCAGAACCGGCTGAAGACCGTCGAGGCACGGCTGCCGGAGCCCGTGCGGCGCGACGGCATCCAGGTCGAGAAGGCGGCCGACAACATCCAGCTCGTCGTGTCGCTGACCTCCGACGACGGCCGCATGACCGGCGTGCAGCTCGGCGAATACGCGTCGGCGAACGTCGTGCAGGCGCTGCGCCGCGTCGACGGCGTCGGCCGCGTGCAGTTCTGGGGCGCCGAGTACGCGATGCGCATCTGGCCGGACCCGGTGAAGCTGGCCGGTCACGGGCTGACCGCGTCCGACATCGCGGCGGCGGTGCGCGCGCACAACGCGCGCGTGACGGTCGGCGACATCGGCCGCAGCGCCGTGCCCGACAGCGCGCCGATCGCGGCGACCGTGTTCGCCGACGCGCCGCTGAAAACGCCGGCCGATTTCGGTGCGATCGCACTGCGCTCGCAGGCCGACGGCGCCGCGCTGTATTTGCGCGACGTCGCGCGCATCGAGTTCGGCGGCAGCGACTACAACTACCCGTCGTACGTGAACGGCAAGGTCGCGGTCGGCATGGGCATCAAGCTCGCGCCCGGTTCGAACGCGGTCGCCACCGAGAAGCGGATCCGCGCGGCGATGGACGAGCTGTCCGCCTATTTCCCGCCGGGCGTGAAGTACCAGATTCCGTACGAGACCTCGTCGTTCGTGCGCGTGTCGATGAACAAGGTCGTCACGACGCTGATCGAGGCCGGCGTGCTGGTGTTCCTCGTCATGTTCCTGTTCATGCAGAACCTGCGCGCGACGCTGATTCCGACGCTCGTCGTGCCGGTCGCGCTCGCGGGCACGTTCGGCGTGATGTATGCGGGCGGGTTCTCGATCAACGTGCTGACGATGTTCGGGATGGTGCTCGCGATCGGCATCCTCGTCGACGATGCGATCGTCGTCGTCGAGAACGTCGAGCGGCTGATGGTCGAGGAGCGGCTTGCGCCGTACGACGCGACGGTCAAGGCGATGAAGCAGATCAGCGGCGCGATCGTCGGGATCACGGTCGTCCTGACGTCGGTGTTCGTGCCGATGGCGTTCTTCGGCGGCGCGGTCGGCAACATCTATCGGCAGTTCGCGCTGTCGCTCGCGGTGTCGATCGCGTTTTCCGCGTTCCTCGCGCTGTCGCTGACGCCCGCACTCTGCGCGACGCTGCTCAAGCCCGTCGACGACGGCCATCACGACAAGCGCGGCTTCTTCGGCTGGTTCAACCGCTTCGTGGCGCGTTCGACGCAGCGCTACGCGACGCGCGTCGGCGCGATGCTGAACAAGCCGCTGCGCTGGCTCGTCGTGTACGGCGCGCTGACGGCCGTGGCCGCGCTGATGCTCACGCGCCTGCCGAGCGCGTTCCTGCCGGACGAGGATCAGGGCAACTTCATGGTGATGGTGATCCGTCCGCAGGGCACGCCGCTCGCGGAGACGATGCAGAGCGTGCGCGAAGTCGAGTCGTATCTGCGCCGCGAGGAGCCGGCCGCGTATACGTTCGCGCTCGGCGGCTTCAACCTGTACGGCGAAGGGCCGAACGGCGGGATGATCTTCGTCACGCTGAAGAACTGGAACGCGCGCCAGGCCGCGCGCGATCACGTGCAGGCGATCGTCGCGCGCGTCAACGAGCGTTTCGCCGGCACGCCGAACACGACCGTGTTCGCGATGAATTCGCCGGCGCTGCCCGATCTCGGTTCGACGGGCGGCTTCGACTTCCGCATGCAGAACCGCGGCGGGCTCGACTACGCCGCGTTCAGCGCCGCGCGCGAGCAGTTGCTCGCGGCCGGCGCCAAGGACGCGGCGCTGACCGATCTGATGTTCGCAGGCACGCAGGACGCGCCGCAGCTGAAGCTCGATATCGATCGCGCGAAGGCGTCGGCGCTCGGCGTGTCGATGGACGAGATCAACACGACGCTCGCGGTGATGTTCGGCTCCGACTATATCGGCGACTTCATGCACGGCACGCAGGTGCGCCGCGTGATCGTGCAGGCCGACGGGCAGCACCGGCTCGATCCGGACGACGTGAAGAAGCTGCGCGTGCGCAACGCGCGCGGCGAGATGGTGCCGCTCGCCGCGTTCGCGACGCTGCACTGGACGCTCGGGCCGCCGCAGCTCACGCGCTACAACGGCTATCCGTCGTTTACGATCAACGGCTCGGCCGCGCCCGGCCACAGCAGCGGCGAAGCGATGGCCGCGATGGAGCGGATCGCCGCGACGCTGCCCGCCGGTATCGGCCATGCGTGGTCGGGGCAATCGTTCGAGGAGCGGCTGTCGGGCGCACAGGCGCCGCTGCTGTTCGCGTTGTCGGTGCTCGTCGTGTTCCTCGCGCTCGCCGCGCTCTACGAGAGCTGGTCGATCCCGCTCGCGGTGATGCTCGTCGTGCCGCTCGGCGTGATCGGCGCGGTGCTCGGCGTCACGCTGCGCGCGATGCCGAACGACATCTATTTCAAGGTCGGGCTGATCGCGACGATCGGGCTGTCCGCGAAGAACGCGATCCTGATCGTCGAAGTCGCGAAGGATTTGCTCGCGCAGCGCATGTCGCTCGCCCAGGCGGCGCTCGAGGCCGCACGGCTGCGGCTGCGGCCGATCGTGATGACGTCGCTCGCGTTCGGCGTCGGCGTGCTGCCGCTCGCGTTCGCGTCGGGCGCCGCATCGGGCGCGCAGACGGCGATCGGCACCGGCGTGCTCGGCGGCGTGATCGCCGCAACCGTGCTCGCGGTGTTTCTCGTGCCGCTGTTCTTCGTGGTGGTCGGCCGGCTGTTCGGCTTCGGCACGCGTCGACGCGGCAGCGCGCCGGCGGTCAACGTGGAGGGTTCGCGATGAAGCATCGTTCCGATTCGCGCCGCACCGCGCGGCGCGCGCCGTTCGCGCTGGCGGCCGCGCTCGTGCTGGCCGGCTGTTCGCTCGCGCCGCGCTACGAGCGTCCGGCTGCGCCGGTGCCGTCCGCGTATACGAACGGCGTCGACGCTACGCACGACGCGCCGTCGGCTTTCGCGCCGCGCGCCGATGCGGCGCTGCTCGACGACTGGCGCAGCTATTTCACCGCGCCCGCGCTGCACGCGTGGATCGACGCGGCGCTCGCCAACAATCGCGATCTGCGGATCGCGGCCGGCCGGCTCGACGAGGCGCGCGCGATGTACGGCGTGCAGCGTGCGGAACGGATGCCGTCGATCGACGCGAGCACCGGTTACGAACGCACGCGGCAATACGATCCGGTCCTGCGCGAGAGCGCGGTGAGCGGGCTGTATCGCGCGGGCGTCGGCATCAGCGCATACGAACTCGATCTGTTCGGGCGCGTGCGCAATCTGTCCGATGCAGCGCTGGCCGAGTACTTCGCGACGGCCGACGCGCAGCGCACGGTCCGTATCGGCGTGATCGCCGAAGTCGCGAACGCCTACGTCGCGGAACGCGCGCTGAACGAACAGCGCGCGCTCGCCGAGCGCACGCTCGATGCGCGCGAACGGATCGCCGCGCTGACGCAACGCCGCTATGCGGCCGGCACGAGCGATGCGATCGAACTGCGTTCGGCCGAGATGCTGGTCGCGGCCGCGCGCGCATCGCACGCGGCGCTGCAGCGCGAGCACGCGCAGGCCGTGCGCGCGCTGCAACTGCTTGCCGGCGATTTCGCGCGCGACGTGCGCGACGACGATACGGCGCTCGACGCGCTGACGATCGCGCCGGTCGCGCCCGGTGCGCCGAGCGATCTGCTCGAGCGACGTCCCGACATCCGGCAGGCCGAATCGCGACTCAAGGCCGCGCACGCGCAGATCGGCGCCGCGCGCGCCGCGTTTTTCCCGCGCATCGCGCTGACGACCGATTACGGCTCGGTCAGCGACGCGTTTTCGAGCCTGTTCGCGGCCGGCACGAGCGTCTGGACGTTCGCGCCGCGCATCACGCTGCCGATTTTTGCCGGCGGGCGCAATCGCGCGAATCTCGACGTCGCGAACGCGCGGCGGCACATTGCGGTCGCCGAGTACGAGAAGACCGTGCAGATCGCGTTCCGCGAGGTCGCGGACGCCTTCACGGCACGCGACTGGATCGAGCGCCAGCTGGCCGCGCAGCGCGACGTGCACGCGGCCGACGACGCACGGCTGAAGCTCGCGGAACGTCGTTACGCGGGCGGCGTCGCGACATTTCTCGAACTGCTCGACGCGCAGCGCAGCACGTACGAATCGGGACAGGAGCTGATCCGGCTCAGGCAGCTGCGGCTCGCGAACGCGATCGCGCTGTATCGCGCGCTCGGCGGCGGCTGGACGCCCGGCACGGCCGTCGACGACGCGTGACGCGCTGACGCGCCGTCGCGTCGCCGATCGCGCGCCGTTGTCGCTTCGTGCGACAGCGGCGTTTTTTTTCGTCCGCCGGCCGCGCGGCAGGCGCGCATCCGCTTGCATGCTGCAAACGGTGCAGCGTGCAAGCGGCCATCTGCGTCGCTATTTTTCTTCCATTTGATCCGCCATTCGAGGCTTATTTCAACGAGACGGATATGGCGGAAATCGCCAATATTCGCGCCGAATTGACGTGACGATTAATTCCTGCATGCGTTGAATAATAAAGTCGCCATGCCGTCGCAAAACGTTAAATCGAATCGCGCAATCGTTTGCGCGATTAATTCGCCATCGAGTCAATATGGCGTTATTTCCTCTCAGTTGAAAGTGCGCACCGCGTTTCGTTGCGGCCGGACAACGATGGCGGCGCGCGACAGGATCTTGTCCTTTCGCGGCAGGGCCGCGACAAACCCAATGCAGACAAGGAATAGCGGGGCGCCGCCGCTTCGTGTCGCGAATTGTCTTTAATCATCAAACGCTTTCGCTCGCTTTGCGTATCCGGAATATCGATTTTGAAAAACGGAGAATTGCGACGAAATGACGCAATTCGCATTCGTTGAATCGAACATTGTCATGTTTGATTTAACAATGCTTTACAGAGTTCTTTCAAACTTATCTCGATAATGCCGCCTCGTGACGGACGGGAGCCGACCACACGCTACCGAATGCGTCCGCCACGTCGTTCTTTCCATTTGCAATTCATACGGAAACGCCATGAAAAAAACCCTCCTGACCGCCGCCGCACTCGCCGTTCTGTCCACGTCCGCTTTCGCGGCGGGCGCAAACAGCGGCACCGGCACGATCAACTTCACCGGCGAAATCGTCGCCGGTGCATGCGGCATCGATTCGGGTTCGGACAACCAGACCGTGAACCTCGGCAAGGTGCCGACCAACGTGTTCAAGCAGGCCGGCGACAAGTCGACCGCAACCAACTTCGACATCAAGCTGACCGACTGCGACACGAGCGTCGCGCAGAACGCGTTCTTCACGTTCACGGGCACGTCGAGCGCCGGCCAGCCGAAGCTGTTCGCGACGATCGGCTCCGCGCAGAACGTCGGCATCCGCCTGCAAAGCGCGTCGGGCGAATACCTCGACAACGGCGTCGAGCAGAAGGCGCCGACCGTGCTGCAGAACGGCACGAACATCGCTCGCTTCGCGGCGATGTACGAAGCGGTCGCGGCCGACGTGAAGCCCGGCACGGCCGACGGCGTCGCGAACTTCACGGTTCGCTACCAGTAAGCGCCGGTTCGGGAGGACGCGATGTGCGCATCGTTCCTCCCGCATTGCTCCGATTGCCCTTCGTCCCACGACTTTCCCGTAGCGCTTTTTT